>JBCBOC010000002.1:0-22014 GCA_039821475.1 Cyanobacteria bacterium J06632_22
GACCTGCGCACCGGCCAGGAAGCAGCAGAATACGCCCAAGAGCTGCGCCGCATCGTCCGCTACCTCGGCGTCAGCGACGGCAACATGCAAGAAGGCTCCCTGCGCTGCGACGTAAACATTTCCGTGCGGCCTGTAGGACAAAAGGAATTCGGCACCAAGGTCGAAATCAAAAATATGAACTCGTTCAACGCCATCGCCCGAGCGATTGACTACGAGATTGAACGGCAGATCGAAGCCGTGGAAAACGGCGAGCCCATCTACCAAGAGACCCGCCTGTGGGAAGAAAACTCCCAGCGCACCATCAGCATGCGCAAAAAAGAAGGCTCCAGCGACTACCGCTACTTCCCTGAACCGGACCTGCCGCCCATTGAGGTGTCTACTGAACAGCTAGAGGCCTGGAAAGCGGAACTGCCCGAACTACCCGCAAAAAAACGAGATCGCTACCAGTCTGAACTGGGGTTGTCCGCCTACGATGCCCGCGTGCTCACCGACGATCGAGCCACCACTGCCTTCTTTGAGACGGCGGTGGGTGAAGGTGCTGACCCCAAAATCGTGGCCAACTGGCTAATGAGCGATATTGCTGGCTACCTCAATGCTGAGAAACTGAGCATCAGCGACATTGCCCTAACGCCCCAGGCCCTAGCGGAAATGGTGAAGCTGATTAGTGCAGGTACCATTAGCAACAAAATTGGTAAAGACCTGATGCCAGAGCTGCTGACCAAGGGCGGTTCACCTCAGGCCATGGTAAAAGAGCGTGGCCTAGAGCAAATGTCTGACCCCGCCCAAATTGAGGCCATTATCGACGAAGTACTGGCCGCTAACCCCGATGAGTTGGCCAAGTACCGCGCTGGCAAAAAGAAACTTCAGGGCTTCTTCGTCGGTCAGGTGATGAAGCGCACCAGCGGACGAGCTGACCCAAAACTGACGAATCAGCTACTGGGCAAGAAGCTAAACGGATAGACAAACAGAGCCATTGACTCAGATCTATCAATACCATTAAACAAAAGAGATGCAAGGGGGGTTACACCCCCCACCCCTGCCATGGCATACTGTGTTATGTAGATGCACCCTGATGGTAGGGAGAGCTGGGATTCGGCTCTCCTTTTTTCTTGCCCAAAAATAGGCAGAGCGTACCGGGGTGGGTATGCAATCAACAGAGAATTGCTGTGATGGTAGCAGAGAATGTACGTCTTTAAGAGCCGTTGCCATCAAAGTTACAGTTAACGTGGCAAAACGCTATAAAGCAGCCGTCAGCAATCTTGGTATGAGGTAGTCAGGCGATAGCCAGCCTTTAGCCTTCAGAACACTTCAATCGCATGACAGCCCTGCTCACCAGCGCAGCGCTAGCTAAAGCTGCACGTATAGCAACCACCACAAACGTTTGTGCGCGGTTGCGGGCCATTTGGCTCCAATAGCAAAGTGGCGAGCGCCATAGCTTATCAGGCCAACATCTTGAGCAGCCCCTGCTGCCCGACCAGTAGCTCCCGAATTAGGCTGACGATACCGAACCAGACAATGGGTGAAATATCGACACCGCCGAAGGGTGGAATCAGTTTGCGTGTTGGTGCCAGCAAAAACTCCGTCGGCCAGTAGGCAATGGCGAAGGGTAATGCCTTGAGATCCACCTCTGGGTTCCAAGTGAGGATGATGCGGAAGAGGAAGAGCAGCGAATAAACGCTGAGGACAATGCCAGTGGTGAGGGATGCGATCGCAACCGTAGTCATAAAGCTCTGCCGTAGTGCGAACATTAAATGCGGACATTAACAGTCTAACTGTTAAGCTTTGTATCTCGATCCTCATTATCCACAGACTTACAGGGGTGGGTCCAGCGAGCGGCGTTTTGAGCGCAGGACGTTTTGAGAGGAAGGCGTAAACCCTTAAGGATTAGACTTCTCAAGTCGCGCCTGGATCGGTAATATAAAGTCAATAAGCTTAACGCTTTAGCTATGGCAGTCGCTGGAACCGCTGGGACAGGGCTGCTATGCCATTTCGTACGTACCAAGCAAGATATCCTCGCTTGATGCTCCAACGTAAATGGTGCGACTTAACATCCTTCTTTGCTGATACCAAGAGTAAATCTATGACGCCTTCTTTGACCAACTTCCTGCTTAGCCTGGTTGCGGGCGCAGTCATTATCATTATTCCTGCAACGATATTCTTGGTCTTCGTGAGTCAGCGTGACCAAATCAGCCGCCGCGGCTAGATCGCGCTATAGCGGACCGATTCGAGCCAGTTTTTGTGGGCTTATGCCTTATTTCAGGGATGTACTTCGGTGCATCCCTGTACTGTAGGGAGCTAAGCCCCAGCGTTATCATCGAATCTGAACTAACAAATCAGGGTGTGCCCGCTACGATAGAGGGACGGCACAATGTGCTATAGACTTTGATGTTCGAGGCTTTGGTACAGCAATTTTCCGACGCATTACTAAAGATGCATGGGAAGTTTCACTGCCCCCGGCTTCCTGACTGCCTTCCTTGCTTATTAGGCTTCTGGCTGAATCAGGGCAGCAAAGTCAACTGAGACACGCTATATTTTGGGGCGCAGTGTTTGTCGCCCACCACAAGAGGACGCAATGCAATTTGGTACGCCGGTTCCCCTGCTAATTGGGCTAATTTTAATCATCGGCGCAGTTGTGCTGTTTTTCCTCGACAAGATTAAGCCGGGCTATGGACGGGATTCCGACAAAGTTTACTCCGTGCTACTGCTGGTAGCTGGGATGTGCGCCCTGGGCGAACTGCAGCTCGGCATTTTTCCCTCTTTTCAGCTACTGATTATGGCAGGGATGCTGATTACCCTGCTGATTGAAAATATCCGTAATCGCGTACCGTTAGAGCCGGTTCGTCCTGGGGGTGGCATGCCGCCCCGCGGCGGAAGACCGCGCCCTGGGGATCGCCGTGGTCCTGATCGTCGTCCGGTATACCGAGCCGAATTGGACGATTGGGATAGTTTTGACGACCGCAGCAGTGGCCGCAGTATGCCACCGGCTCGCCCCTACGAAGACGACCGCTACCGCCCTCGCCCAACCTATGACGATCGCCCGCCAATGCGCCGGTTGAATCCCGGCGAGCCGATGGGACAGTATGACGGCAATAGCGGGCGGCGTCTCCCCAATGATCGCCCAATGGACCGCCCAGCCGGTCCCCAGGACGGCTTTCAAAACAGCTACGGTCCACCTAATGGCTATCGCGATAGCTATGACGCCCGAGGCCCGCAGCCCCCACGCCCACAGCCCACTCGCAATGATTACCCAGGGGGCGGCCCTAGCAACGGCGGTCGGCCGGCACCGGGTCGCCCACCAGCAGGCCTGTCTTCTGAGTCACGTCCAATGGAATCGCGTCCCCCAGAAGAGCGCCGCAGCACAGAGCGTACCCTCGACGTGCGCCCCTACAGTGAAGCGCCAGGTGCTAACTCAGACAGCAATGGCGATGACTATTTAGATTTTCGTCCCGTAGAGCCCGAAGGCCCCAAGGACGATTCGGACTGGCGTTAATGACGTTAGTTAAGCGTTAGGAGGCTGTCTCCACCAGTTCCCTTTGCTGTTTTTTTGGGCCATGGCTGTCTGCCACGAGGTTGATGCACGCTTCCTATTTTAGTTAGAGGGATTCTGTCCCCATTGCCGCCACAGGGGTTACCGTAATTCTCCAAAACCTTCTGGCATACCCGCTCACCTAAATAATGGCGCAACAGCGGTCCCCATCGTTGTCATTGACGACGATGGGGACCGCTGTGTCAGCCCACCTGCGCCGTGGCCCGCACCGCATCATGCTGGGTTAGTCGCTCTAGGGTGCGCATAACCTGGGTCAGGTTATTGACCTCGCCAGTGGTACGCAGCAACCGGGCAGCAACCTCTAGGTCTGCCACAGCCCGACGGGTATCGCCCTGCTTCTGATAAGCGGCACCGCGGTAGCAGTAGGGGAGCGCCAGGTTGGGGCTCAACGCTATGGCGCGGCCAAAGTCAGCAATCGCCTGGGTCATATCGCCCACCGCCTGGGCCGCCTGCCCCCGATAAAAGAAGGCAATGGCCGACTGGGGATGGAGCGTGATCGCTTCGGTTAGATCGGCGATCGCACCAGCGGTATCCCCCCGTTCCATTCGCAGGGAACCGCGATTGCAGTAGGCCACAAACAAATGACTATCTAGATTGATGGCGCGGCTAAAGTCACTCAGCGCCTTGTCAAAGTCGCCCATATCCGCCCAGGCGAGCCCCCGATTGTTGTAGGCTACCGCATGGGTGGGATCCAGCTCCAGCACCTGGCTGTAGTCAGCAATAGCCCCCGGCTGGTCGCGCAGATCGTAGCGGGTGGTGCCCCGGTTAAAGTAGGCATCGCCATCCTGAGGATCCAGGCTGGGAGTATCAAACCGACGAACGAGGTGCTGAATGACCTCGGCATTGGTGGTCTTAATTTTGGCATTCACACTGGGAAAAACGCTGGTCTGGGTCGGCAGGGATTGCACACCAACAACAGCAAAGTTGCGATCGCACACCAGAAAATTCTCCCGTGTACCCAGCACCTTGAACTTAAACAGATTGGGATAGGCCTGCTTAAGGGGCAGCAACAGGTTGAGGGCTGTCTTCAGACGGCGACGCTGCTCACTGTGATCGCCCCACCGCTGGTTAATGCTCTGAAGCAGCCGTCCCGTGGGCTCGGTCTCCACATGACACCAGCCAATTTCGAGCTTGCATTTACGCTCTAACACTTGACGAAAGCGGGTGACCATTTCGTCATTGAGTTCCACGTCCGTCGCCCAAGGCCAGACCAGCAGCAGTCGCTTTCGCGCCTGTACCAGGGCTTGATCCAACACCTTTCGGCTGCTAGATTTCGTCACTGGCCCGTCCTGCAAGTCCTGAGTCGGGAAGTCAAAAATCCACTGCGCTTCGCCATTCATTTGAGTGGTGTGGGGCGCTTCCTGGGTCCATTGATTCACGGACTGGGTCACGTTCCCCAGCTGCTCTTCCGTTTTGTCCAGCCGCGCCTGGAGACACTCCATCTGCCGGTCCATCGCCGCTGCATCTAGCACCTTAGGCAACTGATCGAGCTGCTGATGTAGGTCGTTATGCTGTCCTTCGAGCTTGTGGGTGAGCTGGTTGAGCTTACTCAGCTGTAGGCGGAAACTGCTGAGGTAGTTGACCACCGCTTGGTTAATGGTGGCTTCCACCGTAGGGGTCAGACTATTGGTATTTTCAGTGGCTGTGGTCAGCGCCTTTTCCAGGCTGCTCAGCCCTTCTGTCATTTGGGAAAGGGTCTCGTCGACCGCCGCCGCCGTCGGGGCCACGGGCGTCGGTTCCGGCACAGCGGGCAACCCCTGAACCGTCTGCCGCAGCTGGCGATGCTGATCCCGCAATTCCTGGAAGCTGCGGTTGAGGTCCAGAAACTCGGGACGCGGCACCATTTCTGAGACAGTCTTGATCAGCTCGCGCACCTCTTCCTTCAGGAAGGAGGGATTTCCCTGTAGCGGGAGCTGACGAATGCGGCGCTCAATATGCTGAATTTTGTCTCGGAACGCAGCGTAGCTGGTTTTGGTATCGCTGCTAAAGGTCTCTAGGTTGACCCGCAGCTGCATCATCTCAGTTTTTAGCTGGGCGATGTCAGCCTCTGTGGTTTCTAGACGGTTGACACTGGACAGCTGCTGCATCTGCGAGCTGATGTTGTTGATCGACGCACAGAGATAGGTGTACTGATCCTGCAGTTGCACCACATCCTGGTACACCAGGCTAAGGTCGGGCGTTTCAATCTCTTCGATTTGCTTTTCAAGCTGCTGTCGCGTCTGTTCTAAGGCCTTCGAGAACCGCGTTACCGCCTGTTCGTTTTGGGCAATAATCGACCGTTGGAACCCGGTTAGCAGCTCTGGCGTGGGCAGTTCGGCCACCTGATCTTGCAGGGTTTCAAAGTCAGCGGTCAGCTTCCCTGCCGTTGCCCGAGTTACCCCCTCATGGTCCTTAAGCTGCTGCTCTAGGCGCTGTCGGCTAACAAGCCCCAAGGCTGCCAGCAAAGACAGCGGTGCAGAGGCCAGAATCATTTGCTGGGTCGCCACTGAGGCCACCGTGCCTGCGCCTGCGCCGAGCAGGAGTGCATATTCTGTTAAGTCGAGCCAACGATGCTTTTTCAAAACGGTCCCTGGAATGCAGCTTAGAGTCAGTCAGTGTGTTTAAGCCTTTGACAGTGCAACAGTTGACTAGAGTTGCCACTGTGACCATCGCTTATTTTTGTCTTCACATCGAATGTTGGCGGATCAGGACACCCAAACGCGATTTAAGTATCTTTATTTACTCAATTTGTATCCGTACAGATACGGAAACCCGCAGTGAACACCTGATTTTTTAAGACTTTCTGGGACTAATCAGGAAAAGTGAGCGTTTTGCAAAGATTTGGGCACTGAAATATAAAGCACTCAAAAAGCCAAAAAACTGTCGGTAAATACCGACATCACGACCTCAGATTTAGGCCTCAACGTCGCCGCAGGGTTGGCAGACCGATTCGACGGTTCCAGCAGTCGACTGGACCGTATCGGGGACTAAAGACGACATTACATCTGTCAGCCCAAGGCATCTCCCCTGGCAAATGGGGTCGTCAAAATGGCGAAAACGATAAAATAGACAATGGCGTCTTTTGAGCGAGCATAGCGATGGAACTGAAGCGAATTGGGCATGTAGCCATCTGTGTTGAAGATATTGCAGCGGCAGCGGCCTTTTACCAAAACCTAGGCATGAAGCTGGTCTGGCAGGATGCTGACTGGGCCTATTTAAAGGCGGGCAAAGATGGTTTAGCGTTACTGAGCCCCAGCTATGAACAGGCGGGACCTCATTTTGGCTTTGTGTTTAGCGATCGCACCGTTGTTGATACCGCCTACGAGCAGCTTAAAGCCCAGGGTGTCAAGGTCACTGATATCCACGAACATCGCGATGGAACCGCTTCCTTTTACGGACGCGACCCCTTCGGCAACTGGTTTGAGTATCTATATGAACCGGAAGAAGCGGCAGACGCAAGCGACACCGTTAAGGCCAAGGCTGTCGTAGCGTAACAGCAAGGGGAGCGTTATCGAGATCCTTCGTTTTCTGAAAGCGGGTAAGCCGTGACCAAGCCCAGGCTGCTGAGGTACTGCTGACTGTCCTGGGTCAGCAGCAGCCGGGCAACGGTTTTACCAATGTCGGAACGGGTGTTATCAAAGGGATAGACTACCGCTAGGGGATAGGCCAAGGGATAATCGCCATTCCGTAGCGCTGTCGCATTGGGGAAGTAGCTGCCTTTGCGATCGCAAAGATCGCTGTTGGGCGTGACCGCAGCCCCAGTGTCAAACACCAGCGGCGAAACGGTGTTCCCGGCCTTCGTCAACGCCAACGGGTACACCGAGCACTGGCCCATGGCCTGACTCAGAGGACTAATGCCTATGCTGCCCACGGTTTCGTTTTCAAAGTCTTGCAAAATTTGTCGCAGCATTGGTAAGGCCGGCAGGGCTTGTGGTTGGGCCAAACCGCTAAAGGCTATCTCTGCCGATGGCTGAGCCTCCGACAATCCGGCGGCTGACGAGCCCCCTTCGAATCCTGCTGTTTCTGGCAGCAGCACCTGATCAATCAAAATCTGCTGCGCCGTAGGGTCTGCAACCCAATATCGACGAATCGGCAAAGCGGTCGCCTGGAGAGCATCCCAACTGTCTAATGTGCCTTCGTAGATCTGGGCCAATTGTGCCATCGTCAGACGGCCGTTGAGCTCGTCGGGCAGCCCCTTTTTACGATCCGGATAGCTGAAGGCCACCACAGGCACCAGGCTATCGTAGGCAATGATGGTAGCCGTAATATCTGGCGGTAAGGGTGCCGTCAGGGGAACCAGCGTAAAGTCTGCCTCACCGGATTGAACCGCTGCGATCGCACTGGCCACATCCCGTTCAACCGCAACATTAAACAGAAGTTCAGGATGTACCGCCGCCAACTGACCAAACCAGCTTTCTGCCAGGCTCGGGTCAGTCAGATCGGCTGGGTCAACGGCCCGAAAGGGTGCATACCAGTAGGCTGACCGAGGGATTGCATAGGTATAATCGCCCGTCGGCACAGCATCCACTGCGTCCAAACAGCAGGGCGGCAGCAGTGTCTCCGCAAAACTCGGGCGCCGCGATCTGAGCACGAGCCAAGCGACACTCCCCAGGGTCGCCAGCAAAACCGCCGTCACCAATATCGGCAGGTATCGCCGATACCACGGACGTTTGACCGGTTCCACTTTAGCGGCTCGCTGCTCAACCTGACTCACGACCGACCTGGGCGGTAAGGCCAACAGCGCCCTCCGCGCAGCCTCTGCACTGGCAAAGGGTGATTCAATGCCTAAAAGTTGTTGAATAAAAAACTGCAGCGGTGGATCAACATCGTCCGGCCAATCACTGCTTAGTCTAGGGTTAAGACCTTGCCCCTGGTCATCAATCGTCGCGCCATTTAACAAAAAGAATGCCACCTGTCCCAAGGCAGCGAGATCCTGGTCTGGTTGAAACTGGCCTCGATCAGCCAGGGCCGGGTCAAACAACTTTTCCCAAAGGGCAAAATCAGTCAGGTAGACATACCCGGGTATCAGGTCTTTATCCCCTTTGTCGTCATCAACCCACAGCAAACTATCCAAACTCAGATTGCCGTGCACAATGCCCGTCTGCACTTGCCCTGTCGGCAGCGCAAATTTCTGCTGATGCAAAAAGGCTAACGTCTGAAGCACCTGGTTCAGCACCCCCATGACCGCATCGCTGCTAAAGGGGCCACGCTGGGCACAGGCCTGATTCAGGGTGGGCACACCATCTACCGCTGGCGAGACCAAGTAGCTGCGTTCGCCCGACGGGTCATTGATCGCCTCTAAGGGCGCAACAATTCGCATATCCTGGGTGCGCCCGTCGGCCAGGGCCAGCCCAGCAAGGCCCGTAAAGGCATCCTGATATTGTTTTTGTTCCGCCGGGCTAAAGTAGCGCTCTGGCAAAAGATATTCTTGAACGACCACCGGCTGCTCTGCCCCAAGCCGGGTCGCCGCATACAGTCGGCCAATTCCTCGGCGGCCTAGACTGGCCGTGATTTGGTACTGTCCTTGCTTACCCGTCAGTCTTGTCTCGACAGACAGTCGTGCCGGAAAATAGCACTGCTCACATCGAGATATCCCCGCATCGGCCTGAGAACAACTGAGGGGATTCCCCACCGTACAGCGGTATTGATGGTAATGGGACGTCGGCTCTTGAATGACATCGAGGCGAGACGACGACGTTGGAACATCCTCAGCGTCTGGCAATACTTCAGGCTTAATGGCTTCGAGACTGGGCTTGAGCCACCGCACATCAATGAGCGCATTGAAGCGGACTAACCGCTGGGATGGGGGAAATTGCAGCAAATAGCGCTGCAAAAGGGCTTGAGTCAGAAACCTTACCGGCATGGCAAGTGCGATCGCATCCAAGGATTAGAACATATCAAGAGTACCCAATATGTTCTATCTCTATCGGCTTCCAGGCCACCTGGCTCTAATACTCAGTCGTTGAGCGGCAGGAACGCCCGATGAAAAGATACCCTCCCCTCTCCGTAATCCCTCGGACACAAGTCAAAATGACCAAAATCCAGAAAAGATTGAGACCTGCCATATAGCAGTCGAAGGGTTGGCAGCCCCATTCGACTGCGTCGAGGGGCCCCAGAATAAAGGCTTTCAGCGCAAGAAACTGTCCTTAGCAAATCGACGAACGCAATAGGACAAAAGAAAAAAAAACTCCCTCTGGGGAAGAGGGAGACAGAACCAAGAACTATAGCTCTCGCCACTTTATTTGGGACAATCCTGGCGCTCAAGTGACCAGTAGGGTTGCCCAGTGACCCGCCGTCGCCACAAACACCAAACAATGGCCTTTGTGGCGACGGCTATAAAATTTAATTTTCGCCACTTACACGAAGACTCTGAAAAAGAGCCCTCCTGCACAGGCCAAATGGCCTATGACGGTTACAAACTGCCCCTTGGGAAAGCTGGCCAGCTGCAATAGCAGATAGGGCGCGCATAGCTTGCACTGTTTAGCCCCACCGTTCAACGTCCGGCGAAGCTGTCCTATCAAAAATAATTTATCAAATTTATTTGTATCTATCGCCAGTAAACATACTGCCATTGCGATGGAAAGCGCCATATCCCTAAAAAGTGACATAAAAAAGTGACATAAAAATGATATTGAAACCGGGTTTAACCTCCCCCTATGGCCAAGGTCATGGGTCACCTTCGTCCCCTAAAGCCATCAAAGGAAGCTTTTGTCACAAAAACGAACCCAATCTAAGATTCATCATGGCCGGAGCACATTAAGTCGGGAAGACTAGCAACAGACTGAATCACTCAGGTTGTTATCAGATTTGGAGTTGGTTGAATGAGAATGCCGCGTTGGCCTATGTCAGTCCATATTTTGTTAGGGGGAGCGGCAGTCCTCCTCGCCCAACCGACGCGGGCCCACCCACCCACCGATTTACAGCATGCGTCTGCTGCCGAGCACTCCACGACTGCGGTGTCCACGGCAGCACAGATGTTGCTGGAGCTTGAGTGGGTTAGCGCTATCAATCATCCTGCAGTGACCCTAGCCCAAAGTAGCGCTCCTGAAAGCCAACCGTCACAAAACCAGGTCCAGGTTGAAATTCGGGATGGCTACCGCTACATCACCTCCAACGGCATTCCCAACCACACAACCGGGACATTTCCCAACCCCGGTAATCCCAATCAGATTTCTGAGCAGAACCATGCCTTCCGCATGACGCTATCGCCACAGTACACGGGAACAGCGACGCCAGCTCGTCCGGTTTTCGGTATTGCCCTCAACGGCGTCCCCTTTGAACCCGGCACTGCAGAATTTTGGAATCGAGATCGCAACTCTGGCTGGAACTACGATGCACTATCGGGTCGCATTAACCTGGGCACTGACCAAAACAACGCCCACGTGCAGCCCACGGGCTCCTATCACTATCATGGCCTACCCATCGGCTTGTTGAACGGTGAGGCTATGACGCTGATTGGCTATGCCGCAGACGGCTTCCCCATTTATGGCCAGTACGGCTACGCTGATGCTGGTGATGCCAGCAGCGGCATCGTCAAACCCCAGAGCAGCTACCAGCTCAAGGCTGGGCAGCGCCCCAGCGGCCCTGGCGGTACCTACGACGGCACCTTTGTCGAAGACTTTGAATACGTCGCGGGGCTGGGCGACTTGGACGAGTGCAACGGTCGCTTTGGTGTTACCCCAGAGCACCCTGAGGGCATCTACCACTATTACGTCACCGAAACGTTCCCCTTTGTGCCCCGTTGCGTCATGGGCACGGCGGATGCCTCTTTCTCGCGCCCGGCAGCAACCAACACGGGTCGCGACTTTGGCAGTGGGTCAGGTGTGGGCAGTCGCCCCGAATCGGGTAGCCGCCCAGGCCCAGGCCGTCCCCCCAGACCGTCTCGGCGTAACTAAATCTCATCCATGCCCGGCCTTGATGGATGTTTCACCGGAAACGCTCAGACCTCAAGGCCATGCATGGATGCGTCTGAAGACCTAAGCATCTCGGTAAGGGGGTAGTTTCTACAACGGCTATTCGCATAGACTAACTTTGCTAACAGACAATATCCTAGGATTGCTATCTGTCCCGGTGCTGTGAATTTTCACCCGATCGCCTGTCTTTAATTGCCTACCTAGTGCCTGAGTCAGCTGCACTTCTTTTATTCTAAAACGTACTTTTTCGCCTAACTCGAAGTCGCAATTCTCGTAGCTTTCTTTTTCCTTTTTGACAGTAAAAAAGGCCATATACTTAGGATTCCGTCCGCTTTTATCGATGTCGGTTTTAGACGTACTTTCGACGGTTCCTTCAAGGATGATTTTCCATCCGACAACTTCCTCTGTGTAGGATGGCTCAGTCTGCTCGTCACGCTTGCCTGTTAATTTCTTGAACCAGTTCATTGATTTTTCCGTGGGGTAATTTTTTTGACCCATCTTCGGGTCTAGGTTCTAAATCGTGCCCAGCCCGGTAAATGAGGTATTCCTGCTGGTAAAACGCTCATCCTAGAGGCAGCCCGAGTGGAGACGCGAAACAGAGTGATGTCTATTTTTTCTTTTTCTTCTTAGACTCTAGTTCGGCTCCTACCCGGCGGACCATTATGTCATCCACTTCTAACTCCGTTGTGCCGCGCCCCTTGTCAAAGTTGCTCTTAATGCTCTTGTACAACTTATCGGGATAGCAAACGGAACCAACGCCTGCCTTGGGCGGCTTCTGACCTGCAGCCTTAACAGCTTCTTTGGCGAACGTTGTACAGTTGTAGAAGAACACTGAATAGTCGGCGTCCTGTTTAGACTCCGCATACTGTAGAACGCTGTTGACCTCATTTCTCGTCAGATCATAGGTCTGAGTCGCCTTGGCATCGTGTATGTAGTCTGGGTGTAGTACTTGTCCGGGAACATAGGAATCGAAAGGGTTTTGACTGTACCCGACTGAATCTGCTGCTCTGCTATGGAAGCCTCCCCACTGTGAGGCAGTTTGGAAGTTTTCGGCAAGATTTTTTGTTATCTCGTCTTTACGTGCTTTTAAGAATTCAGCCAGGTCATTCTCGTCGGGTGCATGACCATACCAGGCCTCATATCGCGTTTTGAACTCGGGTGATTTGACTTCATCTACCCATTCCGAGTAATCGATGTTGGCCCCTTTCGTCAAGGTTGCAGCCAGGTCTTCCTCTGACAAATCACTGTAGTCATTCCACTCGAACTTTTTAGGCCAGAAACCAAAGGGATCTCTCCCGTTGACAAGCTGTTTTCGGTGTGCAGCTGGCAAATCTTCGGGGACCATATCCGGGTCGTTCCATTCTAGCGAGACCCAAGCATGGCCAACTTCTCCCTTGGACAGCTGCTCTAGTATGGGCATGCCGGGTGCGTCTAAATCAGCATGCATGTGTAGCTTAGCTACTGGCATAAAGCTATCTAGATCGGGCGCTTCTGTGATAGCGTCGCTTCTTTCGCGTCTGGGTTGAATGAGGGAACGACTGATGGCTGGGCCGCTACCGTTTTGTTGGATCACATGAGTCAACTCGTGGGCCAGTAGCTCCTGACCGTTGGAGCTGCTGGGGTTATAAGCGCCCTGTTTGAAAAATACGTCGTTGCCGGTCGTGAATGCATTTGCCTGAATCGAGCGGCTGAGCTGATCGGCGTGGGCATCGGTATGAATTTTGACTTGGCTGAAGTCTGCCCCCATGGCTGACTCCATCTGAGCCTGAACCGTGGGTGCCAGCGTGCTTCCTTCACCCTGAGCTTGGTTGAGGCTGTGCTCAAATTCTTCGCTGACAGGGCCAACAGGAGCGGCGTGCTGTATGGGTAATCGCGATATCAATCCAGGCCAGAGTTGCCGCTGTACCGGCTCCTCAGACTGCTGAGATTGAGGCGCGTTGAGCTGTTTTACGACTTGCTGGGCAACAGTGTCGGCTTCCTGCTCGTACTTATCGTTGGGTTGGCCGATGGTCAGCTTTGCCTGTACAGGTAAGGTCGATAAAGTAGACATCGGCTGCTTGCCTTTGGTAATCGCAATCTGATTGAAGTCAAAGGTATGGCGTGGTTCTGCCCTGCGGGTCAGATGAGTCTCTGTATCGCTTGCAGCAAAAGGGCGCGTAGGCGGCAATGTTGACTGGTTAGATAGCGATGAAGCCTCGTAATCAGGCTTGCGTTTGAACGTGCGATCGCGACGACCCATCCTGTGTCCTCTGAGCAGCTTTTGTCCGTCTATCAACGTTGAAACGGCCCGTGGCTGATAGATCTGTATGCAGTATTGACAAAAATTGACCCTGGCTAACGGTTGACTCTGTTAATCTGCGATGTGCCCTGACAAAATGTGACTAGTTTGTACCAAGTGTTATTCTTCTAGATCAGAGATAGCTGCCGTTGCTGACTTACCGTTTTCGACAATCGCCAGAATGCCCGGTAAGTAGCGATCCATCAGGCTGAGGTTGGCCCCAATCATGTTGCGGATCAGTTCAAAACTGAGGGTATCACCTTCAACATCAATACTGGTCTTATAGCGAATTTCTCCGTCGGTAAAATCCATCTCTAAATTACCCATGACCAGCCCATAGTTGGCGCTACAGATATACTGGGCCATCTCCGCTAGCTTTTCTTGCGGAACTTGAAAGGTCGGAATCGAGTAAAAGATAAAAACCTGGCTGTCTTCCTGAGTTTTGGCGTAGCAGTCCCATTCGCCGTGGTTTCCCACATGGTGAAAGCGTAGGACACTCTTGGCAACGTTTTGTTCGAAGTCAATCTTTTCTTTGACCAGAAAGGCCATAACCGATCTCAGGAGGGACGTGTGATACTCGTCATCGGGTTGATACGTCATAGTTTTTACCGCTAGGTTAGCAACTTGGTTGACCATCTCATTTAAGACGGTACTTGGGCTGGTGCTCTTTTTATCTAAGGCAGAAATGATGGACTGAAAACAATCTGATGACTGCTCCAACAGGTTTTCAGTCGTTACACAGTCATAATCTGACAAAATTGGCTGTGCCATTTCTGACTGCTTGATAAAGTCACTGACTCCGGCAAGCAGCCGAGGAGAGATCCGACCTTTCTTAGACAAGGCATCGGCATCCAGAAAATCCCACAGGGTGCGGTACCCCACTAGCTCTGTTTCCTGCATTTGCGCTGCAGCCAGCAGGTACCAGCTTTCGGTCTGAATCAGTGCTGCCCGAGGTGCCTGCTCAACCAACTGTTGCCAGTAGGTCTGCAGGGTCGCTTGTCCCAGATGGGCCAATAAAAAAGGCGGTAGTCCCGCTAAACATTGAGGACTTAGCCGCAGTTCTATCGTGACCGCTTCCCCAACGCTAAAAGCACCTCGGCGTGAGGCGCCCTGAGTCTCTGGTTTGAGATTAAACAGATGCTGCCGCTGAGCTTGCTGGTACTGCTGCCAGCTAAGCTGGCCAATCAGATAGAGCGCAGTGGGCTTCCCATCCTGGTAGATGGGTCTAAATTCGCAGCTGTGTACCTGTAGCGTTTTCCGAGGCGCTAGCTGAAAGGAGAGTTGCATGTTAATAACCCTTGGCCACGTCCGGAACGGTTGGTTTTTCGGCGGGGAAAGCTACAGGTGTCAACGTGGACATGGTTTACGACACTAGCCCTTTTAACAGCTCAAACGCCGACTTGCTGGTCTTCATCGTAGAGTTAGCTTCCTCAGTATCTTTCAGCATTTCCTGATTCTCCGGAGAAACGTTTTCCCTCTGGGCGGCCTTCTGGGCCTTATCCATTTCGTTCGTTCCCTTATCCAGACCCTGTTCCATTTGGTTAGCGTCTTTCTTGAAGAGGCCGAACTTACCAATCACCGCCTTCAGGGCATCGCTCGTGACGGAAATGACGGCTTCGTCATGAGGCACAAACTTGTCTTCGTCACCTTTCTGGTTTTTCTCGTTTTTAGGCCCTTTGCCAAGCTCTTCTTTCTTTACAGAGTTATAGTTTTTAACGCCCTGGACTTCGTCAAAGAGTTCCTTCCCCAGTACTTTACCCGCAGTCACCCCCGGTTTTACGCCACCGTAGTTGATCAGCTCATTTTTACTGGGTCCCTGTATCTCTTGTTCGTCGGTTTTGACCCCTAGGAATTTAGTTTTAGGAACTTTGTCATTATCCATGGGATTATTGCCACTCGAGTGAGCCGTCTCTAGAATTGTGCCTATCAGCTTAGTGACAGACGCAAAGCTATCAATGGTGGCATTGAGCGCAGATGCTTTTAAAAGGTTGTAGACGACTGGGCTACCGGCCAATGCCTGCGCTGTCCGAATGCCCGTGACGATTAGATTAATGACGGACTGCAGTGCACTAATTGCAATCGAAATAATGCTCAGAACCCCTTTGATGGCTTCCATAATCACAGTGAGGAAGGGGACGGCCTGGAGAACAGTTGCATACAGCTTAAGAAAGCTAATGACTCGTTTTAAATTGGCAAGGAGAGCTTTATCTGCCGTTTGGAATACTAGTACCTGACAGTCGAGGAAAAGCTGTGCCCCGCTCCTGACGTCTAAGGACTGAAGCGCGTTAAATTCATTTTGAATCGTTTTGTAGGCTGCCTTTGCTTCTTCCTTGATATTCGTCTTTCTTAGGGGCTTCGCAAAACCGCGCTTGTCGTTTTCTCCAACAACTTTTTTGTACCCCCCTGAGCGTATACCTTCCAAAAAATCCAACAGTTTTTCTTTCGTTTTCGGCCAGCCTTTTTTCTTAGAGTATTTGATCAGACCGCAGTTATCCTTGCCTCTGATTGATGCAACAAAGCCAGGGGCCATTCGATCTTGGCTAATCAAGATTTTCTTTTCTACCTTTAGCTTACCAAGCCGCTCTTTAATATTAGCTGCGATTTGATTAGACTTTTTGGCCAAGTCTCCGGCCTCTTCCTTGGCATCACGTTTGGCAAGCTGCTGACCGAGAGATAGGTTTTTAGTCTTCTCTGAATATTTATCTTTGAGTGCCTGGACCTGCTTTAGAAAGACGAGAACATATGTTTTTTTCTCAAAAGCGTATTTGTGGGCAGAATCGGCATCTGCGACACGTTTGTTTGCTTTTTTCCATTCCCCTGGCCAGGGCAGATCATACTTGGTAAATCCATATAAGTACTCCAGCGTTCGTTCATGGTTATAGAGATCTTCTTTTAACGATTCTTTTGTCTCTTTATCTAAATTTTTCTGTTTGAGTCGTTTTTTGATATCTTTCTTTGACGACTCGCAATTTTGCAGCGTTGTGACGGCATCCTCTGACGTGACATCTTTGAAGGGCTCAATAATCCCTCTATCTTCTTCAAACGCGTACTTTAGTTTTTCAATGGACAACGTGTTGTCATCAGCGGCTTTATAGGCCTTTGTAACAGCCTTTAGACTGTCGCTAATGGTATGTAGCTTGTCAACTTCCTCTTCCTCTAGCTCTTCAGTTTCCTGCTCAGTATCCTCTTGAGGCGATGACTGTGGAGATGACTGATTTTCAGGCTGCCACAGTGGATTCGTGGTCCACTTCACTGAGTCGTCTTTGTCTTGTTTCGAGTTCTCTTGCTTTGGTTCGTCGTTCTGTTTTGAGTTCTCTTGCTTTGTCTGATTGTTTTCTGTCTGATTGTTTCCAGATTGCCACAGTGGATTCGTATTCCACTGGACCGGATCGTTTTTGTCCTGCAGCTGAGGATTCCAAAGGGGGTTGCCTGACATTTGGAAGTCTTCATCATCCCGCTGAACGGAGGGAGGCGCCGAACCTTGCTGAACCACGTGGGTCAGCTCATGGGCAAGTAGCTCTTGGCCACTGCGGCTGCCGGGGCTGTAGGCGCCCTGTTTGAAAAAAACATCGTTGCCTGTCGTAAAGGCTTTGGCCTGGATGGAACGGCTAAGCTGATCGGCATGAGCATCGGTATGAACCTTTACCCGGCTAAAGTCAGCGCCCATCGCCGACTCCATTTTGGTCTGAATTTTGGGCTCTAGGGGGCCGCCACCGCTGCGGGCCTGGTTTAGGCTCTGCTCAAATTCGTGACTGGCAGGGCCGACAGGAATCGTGCTTTGTCGCTGGATGGGCAGCTGGGATACCTGCGGGGTAACCGTTCGTTGGATGCCAAGGCCGTCCTGACTAACTTGGGGATTGTAGATACGCTGCCCGACCTGTTGAGCAACCGCATTCGCCTCTTGCTCGAACGGGTTATTCGGTTTGCCCATCGTTAGCTTGGGCTGAACGGGTGGGTCACCTGCCGCTGCTGGATCGACAACGTTGACCCTGCTGAAGCTAAAGGTCGAGAGCTTAGGTTGAACAGCCGTTTCCGTCTCTGTAGGGACGTTGCCCACTCGGGTATTGTCTACAGGGTTGCTCTGCTCAGCGAAAGAACGAGGTGAGGACAACGGAGCTAACTGATTTTGAGGTGAAGCTGGCTGCTGTGGTTTGAGATCGCAACGGTCCATCCTATGCCCCTGGGTATATCTGCGGGGCTATCGGCGCTACGATTGCCTCGCCCGCCAATAGACGCTTCCATAGTATGGACAAAAAGCGTCCTTGACTAACGACAATCGCGATTATTTCTCACTTTTATTGATGTAATGTGACAGGTCCAAGCTGTTTTCAGCGGCTTCAAAAATGGGCAGATATTGCATCATCTCAGCCGTGGTTACCGAGCCAACAATAGCGCCGACGGCTGACGCCATCTGAACGCAAACCTGATACTGAATGATCGAGGTGTCAGAATCCGGATCGATATAGCTGAAAACATCTACCCTGGCCGCATAGCCATCGATTGTGACCTCACGCTGGTCAATCTCACGGATGCTACCGTTGAGCGATGCCTCCTGCTGCTCTAAAATCAGCTCTGCCGCTAAATCTCGATAGCTGCCTTCGTAGTACTCCTCTACTGGGATAGGAATGACTTGAACGACGATTTGAGGCGAATGCTGCTTGGCGGGGGGACACTGATAAAGTTCTGTGGGGGCCTCGGGCGACGGGCGGAGGATTTTTGACTGCCAGTTGGGCGGGATTGCGATCGCAATCCCTGTTACCGGCCCGACAAATTGTTGCGTGGTCAGATTTGCCATTAGTCCTCATCATCACCCTTAAAGGTATTCCGCACTGTCTTCGCAAGAGATTTTGCCCCCTTTAAAACGGCCTTGCCACCCGCCTTGAGTCCTTTTCCTACAGCTTTGCCACCCGCCATAAGCCCTTTCCCCAGGGCTTTCCCCCCGGCCTTGAGACCCTTGACCGTTCCCCGTACAGCAACTTCGGGCACGGTCAGCGCCGCACCAGCCAAACCAACCCCAATGCCCATGGGGATGCCAACCGCCTTGTTCAGCGCCCCCATACGGCCTGCCTCGGTCAGTCTCGACTTCACGCCGTAGGGTCGAGAGCCCTGGTACTCTTTGATATCACTTTTATGTTTGCCTTGGGCCTGTTTACCACTGGCCAGGGTTTCATCGCCGACGATGTCTTCAGTATTTAGCAGCTTGGCCGTATGTGCCTGTTTGATACGCGCCAGCGTCGAAACGGAAGCAAGGCCTTCTTCTTCCAAATTATGCTCAAAGAAGGAGCCTTCTAGGTGTTCGCCCCCGGCCAAGTCCACTACGTCTCCCTTCGCAATGTGATGCACAATCTCTGGCATCTCTTCTTCATCTAGCGATTCCATGTTGTCTCTGTACTGGGCACCGTTGGGTGCTGCAGACTGGAACGTCACTAGCCGACGCACAATACCGGGGAAGGTACCTGTAAAGTGTTGGGCTAAAGCCCCACCAAGGCTATGTCCCGTAACGTCGATTTTGCTGAACCCCTCCTGCATTACTCGGTGGGCGACTTTTGAGCAGTTTGCCAAGAGGGGCTGAATGCCACCGTGGCCCGGGGAGTTAATGTCCATGTCTTGCCATAGGGTAGCCAGATCATTGGTCCCCCGAAAGGCAAGTACCGGTACTTTTCCTGCTGCTTTGCCCTGCTCGTTGGGCACCAGTAGCCCGTAGTTGAGCCCAGACCCTGCATTCACGACGCTCCCATCTGAAGCGGGATACCAATTAGGATGAAACCCCTCAGAGAGCAGCCATTCTTGCTCAGAGGGTTTGAGCTGATCATGATAAATCAGACCGTGGCCAATTTGCTCCAGTTTAATGTCCTGAGGATTGATTTTAGTTTGGCCGCTGCTAACTGCCTCAGGATCAATATCACGCTGAAGGGGCTGGGTCACAGATGTGAGCTTAGGCTGGTGGACCGCTTCACCGGAGTCATTCAGAATGTTGATCTGGCTAAAATCAAACGTGGCGGATAGGGTGTTAGACGATTGAGCATCGGACTCCACCTGAGAAGCATCGCCAAATGGTCGCGCCTGAGGAATGACCGTTCGCTGTATCTGCTGATTCGGTTGTTTGGACTCACGTTCTCGGTCTAGCTGCTTTTTATGTCGAGTCTGCATCTTTGGTGAGGGTTGCCTACTGTATTAATTGACAGATCGACTCGATCTCTAACGTTAGCCACTTGAAAATTTAAACTAACCGTCCTCAGAAACTCATTTAAATCCGATTTTCAGATTGGCACAGACAGACTCGCCGTACAGAAAATCGACCATTTTTCTGCGCAGAAGGCCTTACGTTTCAACGTGGAAATAATCTAGGAGATTGCGGTGGCCTCTTCCCAAGCCTGGTTATATAGCTCCGTCATTTCCGCTTTCAGCTCGTTAAGCTGTTGTTCTTCAGCAACGGATAGGCCCTCTTTATCTTTTTTGACCTCCAGGACCCGCACCTTCTTATAAAGATCGTGACCGCTCTCCTTGCCATCTACCCGCTTGTCTTTGGCATCTTGCATAGCCTGCATGGAGATTTGGATCTCGGCAACGTGGCCGTTAGACATTTCAACGTTGATCATAATGTCGCGGTATCCGTCCATTGGCTGGGCAAATCGGTTTTTGACCCGCAACACGTTTGCCCGCTGTTTTACGACCTTAAATGTGGCAATAACATCGCTAACGTCCGCACAGACTAAAGTTCCTCGAACCAGGTCAACCAAATTTTCTGAGTCTCCATCATACTTATATTCGGTTTTAAATAGCGCGCGCTCCTGCCCCTTCATGGCCCCCACCTTTGCGGTAACGTTGTCTCCCATTTGTTTAGCAATGTCTTCCACAAGGGGCCTAAACTCAGTAAAGGCAATTTCCCAACCATTGGCCATCATAGGGGTCACCCGCCCCTGCCCGTCTACCTGCTGCATGGGCTTTTCCTGGGTTGACTCAATTCCCATCAGCTCTTCCTTTTCTGCTGCGGTGACCCGCTGGATGGGTTTGCGCTGGACCCCACTTTGCTGCACAACATGGGTTAGCTCGTGGGCCAGCAACTCTTGTCCGCCACGGCTACCAGGGTTATATTCGCCCTGTTTAAAGTAGGACTTACGCAGGTGTAAATCTGATAGAAGGTTTTTTGAGCTGTTGAACAAGATAATCATCAAGTAGCCCCCGCTTCATCTGATAGAGCGTTTGCCCGGTCTGTATGGCTAACTCGTTGAGTCTTGCCCACACCAACAAGGCACAGCCGATGTGGTTACGCTGTATCCTGGCAAGGCGACATTGACAGTGCTCCAGGCCCGTCAACTGTTTGCCTTCTCGGTGCAACTGCTCAATCCGCCAGCGGTAGCCACACACCTCTTGTGTCGCTGCTGCTGACTCCTGAGTCTCATCGTTGGTAACGATGTAGTCCGTGCGGCGGGTAGACGCCTCAACCCGAAACAGTCTCACCTTGTGATGCTTAGGAAAGCCTCGCAGTTTAACGATTTTGCCTTTGGTAATCTCCTCCTTTCTCCAATTCAAGCTATCGACCCGCTGATAAGATTTCTCCCCGCCAGAGTCGTCCACCAGACGGTTTGACTTGAGGGGACAGTAGTACACCTTGTCCAAAGACTCGATCTGTAACATCAATGCCTTGGCCGCATACCAGCTGTCCATTAGCACTGCGTGAAACGGCAACTGCTTGTGATGCACCAGATTTGTCAACATCTCACTGACGTGGTCAAGCTTGCTCTTCCCATCGCCATCTGGGTCGTAGATTCGGTAGTCAAGGAGCCAGAACTGCTCAGTGTTGGGATTGACGTAGACACAGCTGACCACGCCAATCCCCTTGATGACCTGCTTGGCATTTCCGCTCCACTGACGGCGCACCAGTTCGATGGCGTGTGAGTAGCGCTTGTCCAATACCGTGTCGTCGAACAGTACATAACCGTAATGGTCTGCCACGACTTGATGGTGAACGTTCTCCCACACCAGGCGCGGCGTGATGTGCGCCTGCTTGAGATATCGATTGATGGCATCGTGGCTCAAAGCTTCGCTATGGTCAGCGAAGTGAGTCAGGGTGTAGTTGACCTGGCTCACCAATAGGTATTGGCAGTAATCAAGACAGCTGATAGGAGCACTCATGTCTATGATTTTACCGAACACAAAGGCTGTGAGGGCCTGTTGCTATCATTACCTCTCCTCAGATCTTGCACCAAGATATCAGAGTTAAGCAGCGCGGGGTTGAATGAGAATTTCAACCCCCAAATGTTCAGCAATATGTCTGTGGTCGTGAATGATGCGAC
>JBCBOC010000776.1:0-2163 GCA_039821475.1 Cyanobacteria bacterium J06632_22
ACTCGAAAAAGACTTTTGGCAAATGGCATTCGAAGGCTAAATCGATGGGGGCGATGCCCGGTGGGCAGTTTGCTGCTTCGGCGGCCGCTCAGGCTTGGAGATCGTTCAGGCGGGCGACGGGTACCTGCCTCACTGAGTCGGATTCACCAGCTGTGCAGCCTGATTGAAAAACTGTCGCTTAATGCCATAGGCGATGAGCAGCACGGTTACCAATGAGGCAAAGGCCAGCATAAACATAATCAACATCTGGTACAGTGCTGCGCTGAGTGGGTCGATTCCGCTGAGCATTTGGCCTGTGATGATGCCGGGCAGCTTCACCAACCCAACCACCATCATTGAGTTGATCGTTGGGATCAGCCCCGCCTTGATGGCTTCCTGGCGGTAGCGGGCGATGGCCTGCTCTGGGGTTGCCCCCAGACTCAAATGGGTTTCGATTTCGGTGCGGCTTTGCCGTAGGGTGCTGACCAGTCGGTCGCCCGTAATGGCCGCTGCATTCATAGCAGTGCCGAAGACAATCCCTGCCAAAGGAATCAGGTAACGGGGTTCGTACCACTGTTCGGGCCGGATCACAGCCACGGTGACGTGGGCCAGTGTCAGCGCCGTGCTGATAAACAGTGACCCCCATAGCCAGGGCAGTAAATTGGGCAAGGTTTTGTCAATGCGGTTACGGGCTGTCAAGGCCGCAATTGTTAGCATGACCATCAAAACCGCTAACACCAGCAACGGACTCCGTAGGGCAAAGACAATGGAGAGGAAAAAGCCCACGGCCACGAGCTGCAAAACTGTGCGGACCGTGGCCAGCGCCAGGGTGCCCACCAGTCCCAAACGTTGCCAGGCTGCTAGCCCAATGGCAATGGCCATTAATCCTAAGGCCCACAATAGCCTCAGCAGATCGAGTTCAATAATTTCCGAATTCACTGAACAGTGCTCTCAATGCGTGTGCCTAAACGCCTTTTCCCATCACAGTGGCCCTATCCATCTGGCGTGGCCGATACAGCTGATATGTCGGCCAATATATAAAGGGAATCTAAATTAACCGCAACCTTTGGGCTAAGACTGCCGTTGATCTCTCTAGGCTTAACCTTTTTGTAGTTTTCCATACTATTATGAAGGCAGGTGTAACCGCTGCAACTCCTGCTGAGGTGAGGTATTGCAGGGTCATGCCCTGAGAGCGACCTAATATCAGGGTTAATCATCTTTGGTTTCCCCGCTTGGGTCACTCTAACGTACCCCCGCACGCCTGTAGGAGAGAGATCGCCTGTGGCCGAACTGCACCAAATGCGCCGCTACGACGCGCAGGAGATTGCTAGACATTACCGCCGCCGCCCCCTAAGTATTCTTTGGCGCAGCCTATCCGTTCTCTGGATGCTAGGTGGCTTTGCCCTAGGGCTTCAGTTAGACCGCTTATTCAGTCGACAAAACCGTAGTTTTCAGCGCCGTGCCCGCCAGCTCAGAGAAATACTTACGGCTCTAGGGCCGACCTTTATTAAGGTTGGGCAGGCCTTATCTACCCGACCTGACTTGGTCCGAGCTGATTTCTTGGACGAGCTCATCAAGCTCCAAGATCAGCTGCCGTCGTTTGATAATGCCATGGCATACCGCATTATTGAGCGGGATCTGGGACGTACCCCCGAGGAAATTTATAGCAGTATTTCTGCGACTCCTGTTGCTGCAGCGAGCCTAGGGCAGGTCTATCGAGCTCGTCTTTTTAGTGGTGAAGAGGTTGCGGTCAAGGTGCAGCGTCCTAATTTGCTGCCCACTATCAGCCGAGACCTTTACATCATGCGTTGGGCCGCTGGGTGGATTGCGCCCTTGTTGCCGCTGAATCTGGGCCATGACCTCACGCTAATTGTGGATGAGTTCGGCACCAAGCTCTACGAGGAAATCGACTATCTCAATGAAGGTCGTAACGCCGAGAAGTTTGCAGCTAACTTCCAAGACGATCCGCGGATTAAAGCGCCTAGCATTTATTGGCGATACAGCAGCAATCATGTGCTGACGATGGAGTGGATCAATGGCTTTAAGCTAACGGACTTGGATAAGGTACGCGCCGCTGGGTTAGATAGCGATGAGCTAATTGAGTTGGGCGTTTCTGCGGGGCTGCGTCAGCTGCTTGAGTTTGGTTTCTTCCACGCGGATCCTCATCCTGGCAATCTATTTGCC
>JBCBOC010000021.1:0-14403 GCA_039821475.1 Cyanobacteria bacterium J06632_22
CCGATGCTTGACCGCCCGGTAGGTCTCGGCCGCCTGCTTCACCACCTCTCGCAGTTGCTTTGGATTCCAAGGTTTGGTGATGTACTTAAAAACTTGTCCGGCGTTAATCGCATCGACCAAATCTTCTACATCGGTGTAGCCTGTCAGGACGATGCGGATCGTATCGGGGAATCGCTCTACGGTATGGCTGAGAAACTCCGTCCCCGTCATCTGGGGCATACGCTGGTCGGAGATAATGACGGCCATCTCTCCGTGGGTCTCCAGCAGCGTTAGGGCTTCCTTGCCACTGCTGGCCTTATACAGCTGATACTCGCGCCGGAAAGTTCGATGTAACAAATCGAGGTTATCCGGTTCATCATCGACGACCAGCAGTTTTAGCTTTTCAAGCTCATCTGGTTGCATAGCATATAGTTATAGACGCGTTGTCATATCAAAGGGGGCGGGGCATACTAACCCTTAACTCGGCAGATAAGCGATTTATCTATTGGGTTGGGAACAGCCTTAATGTGCCCAATCCATTGCCGACAGTCGCAGTTTGCTTGATTTTGGAGATAGAGAATGGGCGATGCACAGCGGTATCGGTGGCGAGGACTGGTTCAGCGATTGGGTTGTCTGGGCAGCACCATCACCGGAGCGGCATTGCTCGGTGCTCAGCCCAGCTGGGCCCAAATGGCAAACTCCTCACCAACCCAGAATCTGATTGCTCAGGCCACATCAACGACACAAACCCTGTTCACCCAACTCGATGAGGCGGTGTGCCTCAATCAGTGGGATGACGCCATTGCCCTCACCGGGGTACTCCTTGCCCTGCCAGACATTTCTCCCAACTATCGGGTCACGCTGCTCGGCTTTCGAGAAGAACTCACAGAGCTGCGGGCATTTGAGGCGGTCGTTCCCCACAGCAGCAGTTGCGATCGCACCGAAGCCCTAACCCTGTCTCCCCCGATCACGGCCCAAGCTAACGCCACATCTGACTTTGACTGGCGTCGAGGGATTGCCGCCATTACCCAGAGCAATCGGCAGATTGTCCAGCTGGACCCCACCCCCAATGATCTGGTCAATCCACCGATTCCTCTGGCACTGCTAGATAGCGCACCCATCGCCTTAGCAGATGCGATTCCGTTAGATACCCGCGACGGCTTCAGCGTGGTTGCAGGCGCGATTACGCCCAACCGCCAACAGTCCTACGCGTTTGTGGCCCGAGTGGGTGACCGACTCACGTTAGATTTAGACGTGACGCGTATAGCCGTTGATGCAGGCATCACCGGAGAAGATTCTCATCTGTTTCTCTTCGACGAAACAGGCCGTCTCGTCAGTGAAAATGACGATGCCGATGGCCGTCAATCCCGTATTGATCGGGTTGTTGTTTTAGACACACAGGTCTACTACGCCGTTGTCACCAGCCACAACAATTTACCTATCCTAGACAGTGACAACCAACTCGCAGGCTGGACAGGCACCGGCAGCACCCAGTTCGATTACACCCTCACCCTCACTGGGGCTACCCCCTCAGGAGAGATCCTGCGATAGGGAAAACTAACTCAGCAAAGCCACACCTATCTGAACCCGACCAAGGTCTATGCCGCGATCGGGTAGCTTTCTTCAAAGCCGTGATATTGGGGCCGGAAACCCGAAGCTAACAGGTCTCTTAGCTTAGGAATACTGGCACTGTTGTAAACGCGAAACTCATTCTGAATCGTCGTCACGTCGGTCCGTACCGCCTGGTTGATCACCAGAGAGCCTTCTGGATCAGACTCAGACCGGTGAAAGGTGCCCGGCGGAATTCGGAGGATGTGGCGGTTCGCATCCAATCGAACCACGTGGTAAGGCTGTGCCCAGGCAAAGTTGATCAGGTGAAAGGTACGCCCCCCAGAGAGGGCCAGTAGGTTGTCTTCCTGATGGGGATGCAGGTAGAACTGCCAACTCCTGTCTTTCGCGTTGTTGGGACTAATGGCAGGGCCATCGTGGTGGACCAAATCTCTTGCGTTGGAGGCCGGCACGGTGATGTCAAAAAACTGGACGCTGGGCGTATCGCGAAACTTGTGAAAGTGAAGCAGCTCAAACATGGGTCTAGCGGGTATGGGTGGAGTGGGCGAGGAGTACGTTTGCCCATCACCCTAACTTTGGTATCCTGAAGGATCAAACCGTATGCTGGGAAACATCTATGCGTAAAGCGAATAGATGTCGATTATGAACATTTCCCAGCTTGAGATTCTGACCGCCGTGGTAGAGTACGGCACCTTCTCAGAGGCGGCTATTCACTTAGAAATCTCTCAGTCGGCCGTCAGTCGAGCAATCGCGGCATTGGAGGCCGAGCTGGGGGTAGCGCTCCTGGCACGGGGTCGATTTGGAGCAAAATTAACCCCTATTGGCGAACGCATCCTCCCGCCAATGGCCAAAATGCTAGACCTTAAGGCAGAAATCGAAGCGGAAGTGAATTTAGCTAAAGGGCTTTACAACAGCTGCCTGCGCATTGCCTCCTTTCGCAGTGCAGCCACCCATCTACTCCCCGCCAATATCGCCCGATTTCATCAGCTGTTTCCCAATGTAGACGTTTCCCTAGAGGAACTGGATCCAGCCGGTGTGGAACAGTCCCTACGGGCCGGCCAAACCGACATTGGCCTGCTGCCTTTACCCCGATCAGAAGACTTTGCCACCTGGGAAATTGCCCAGGACGAATATATCGTCCTATTGCCAAAGGGACGGGGCACCCCGCCCCCAAAACTCTCCTGGCAGGATCTATCCGCCTATTCTTTTATTTTGCTGAACTATGCAGAATGCACAGAGGCGGTCAAAAACCATTGGTCGCGGTGGCAGCAGTCCTACGAGGTAGCCTACGGTATCAAGGAAGATTCCACGATCGTCAGTATGGTGGCCCAAGGGCTGGGTGCCGCGGTGTTACCTAAGCTGGCGGCCCTGCCGATTCCGAACGGGGTGCATGTGAGATCGCTGCCGGTGCGACTCAAGCGCAGCATCGGTGTGGCCGTACTCAGCAACAGCCGTCCAGCCCCTGCCGCACAACAGTTTTTAGATCTGCTCCGCGGCGAAGGGCAGTTTTCGACCTGATCGCCAGCATTGCTTTAGCCCACCCTTCGACGGCCATCACCGATGCTGGCGATCAGGTCGAAAATGACTGGGCAACAGTACTTTTAGTCAGCCTCAACCAGATGTCGGCTGTAGGCGCCAAACGTTTTGCAGGGCCGCACACTTTCCCTTGAGACCGCCCGGAATCTCTGCGCTGGCAGCCAGGGTCAGGGTGTAGGCCTGGTCGTAATGGCGATGGACTTCTTCACGGCTGATGGCGAAGGGGGGCCCGTCCATTTGACGCTGGTCATACTCAAAAGTGAGCAACAGTTGGGGGGCCACACCCGAGAGATGCATCAGGTGAGGAGCGTAGCGTTCGCGAACGTCTGCCGGGAGGGCGACCATTGCGGCTCTATCGTAAACGCCGTCAACTGAGCCCAAGACCGATTGAGACAGGTGAAAAATATCGCCGACGTAAATATCAATATTGTCAGCGCTGTAGCGCTTAATCGCACCGAGCTCAGCAATCTGCGGCGTCATCGCCAACTCATCAAAGAGTTGTTTAATGGCCATTTCCACCAATTCGGCCCCAGCGACGCGGTACCCCTGGGCCAGCAGCCAATGGATATCCAACGTTTTGCCACACAGCGGTAGAAAAATCCGAGCGCCTCGGTCTAAGGAGAGCGATCCAAAGTGCTCAACCAACGCCGGGTTCGCATCACTTCTGTGGAAAGCAATGTTGTTGGTCTCCCATTTTTGCTGCCAGTAGTTTGCTGTCGTCATCGCGTTCACTCCTGAAAGGTGCTCCCTGAGTGTAGTCGCGGGGCTCCAGAATATAGCACTCGCCACTTTTCCCGGAAAGTCCGGGCATTCCAGTGCCCAGTAGGGTCGCCAAGCGGCCCGAAACCGGGCATAAACACCGCGCACAAACATCGCACACCAACTCGTGGCAGCGCTAGCCCCAGGGCACATCTGTTGAAATGGACCACTCGAATTTAAACGGGTGTTAAGTCAATTGTACTCATGGCAAAGCCCCGGCGAGGATTTCAACTTTTGAGCTATTTTTGTCACGGTGCTAGCGATGGGTCAGCGTTCTGAACCCCGGCCTAGCGCCCCATGACGCGCGATCGTATTCTCCACGCCGCTGCGATTGCTATAGAATCTGAGACTGTCCCCCACCCCGCCCACCTGCTATGGTTGCTGCCCCCTCCTCCCCCCAATGTACGGCCGAAGAAATCGCGTCAGAAGGCCTTAAGCCCGGTGAGTACGAAGAGATTGTCAATCGTTTGGGGCGTCATCCTAACCGCGCCGAGTTGGGCATGTTTGGGGTGATGTGGTCGGAACACTGCTGCTACAAAAATTCTCGGCCCTTGCTCAGCCAGTTTCCCACCGAGGGGCCACGCATTCTGGTCGGCCCCGGTGAGAACGCGGGCGTTGTGGATGCTGGCAATGGTCTACGGCTGGTGTTCAAAATTGAATCCCACAATCACCCTTCGGCAGTAGAACCCTTCCAGGGGGCCGCCACGGGGGTGGGGGGCATTCTCCGAGACATCTTTACGATGGGGGCACGGCCCATTGCCGTGCTCAACGCGCTGCGGTTTGGCCCCTTGGATGACCCGCGTACTCGCCGCATCGTCAGCGGGGTAGTAGCGGGCATTGCCCACTACGGCAACTGCTTTGGGGTGCCCACGGTGGGCGGCGAGGTGGCCTTTGACCCGGCCTACGCTGGCAACCCGCTGGTCAACGCCATGGCCCTCGGGCTGATTGAAACGGACGACATCGTAAAGTCCGGCGCATCGGGGGTGGGCAACCCCGTGATTTATGTGGGCTCTACTACCGGGCGCGATGGCATGGGTGGGGCCAGCTTTGCCAGCGCCGAGCTTAGCGAGGAATCCGAAGCGGATCGGCCCGCCGTGCAGGTGGGTGACCCATTTTTAGAAAAGTCCCTGGTGGAGGCGTGCCTGGAGGCCTTTAAGACCGGTGCGGTGGTAGCCGCTCAGGACATGGGGGCAGCCGGCCTGACCTGTTCCACAGCAGAGATGGCGGTCAAGGGTGGGGTGGGCATTGAACTGGACCTGGACAAGATTCCCGTGCGGGAAACTGGCATGGTGCCCTACGAGTACCTGTTATCGGAATCCCAAGAGCGGATGCTGTTTGTGGGGGAACTGGGCCGAGAACAGGAGCTGATCGAAATTTTTGAGCGGTGGGGGCTACATGCTGTCGTGGCCGGACAGGTCATCGCTGAGCCCACGGTGCGAATTCTGTTCAACGGCGGCACCGCCGCAGAGATTCCCGCAACGGCCCTATCTGACAACACGCCTATCTACCGGCGAGAGGTGCTCGAAACACCACCAGAGTATGCCCAAACCGCTTGGGCCTGGTCAGAAAGTGAGCTCCCGGCCTGCTCGGCGGCGGGCATCGACGGCAACAGATGGAACGACGTGCTGCTAACGCTGCTGGGCACCCCCACCATCGCTTCGAAGCGGTGGGTTTATCACCAGTACGACCATCAGGTCCAGAACAATACGGTGATGCTACCGGGCGGGGCAGACGCGGCCATTGTGCGGTTGCGATCGCAAGAGCCCATACCCCACGCCACCCCCCAGGCCGCCAATACTGGCGTGGCCGCCACCACCGACTGCAATGCCCGCTATGTCTACCTAGACCCCTACCAGGGTGGCCTCGCCGCCGTGGCTGAAGCGGCCCGCAACCTCAGCTGTGTCGGCGCTGCCCCCTTGGCCGTCACGGACAACCTCAACTTTGGCAGTCCCGAAAAGCCAGTGGGCTACTGGCAGCTGGCCGAGGCCTGTCGCGGACTGGCCGACGGCTGCCGCGAGTTTTCGACCCCGGTGACGGGGGGCAATGTCTCTCTCTACAACGAAACCTTGGATGCAGACGGCAACCCCCAGGCCATTTACCCCACCCCCGTGGTGGGCATGGTGGGCCTGATCGAAGACTTAAGCAAAATCTGTGGCCAGGGCTGGCACCAGGCGGGCGATGGCATTTACCTGCTGGGCCTACCGCTGGACCAAACGGGCACCGGAACCGTGACCCTAGGCGGGTCAGAATACCTGGCAGCGGTTCACCATCGAGTCGCCGGGAAGCCTCCCAAAATTGACATTGCCCTGGAACAGGCGGTGCAGGCGGCCTGTCGCCACGGCATTCGCCAGGGCTGGATTCGGTCGGCCCATGACTGTAGCGAAGGGGGACTGGCCGTCGCCCTGGCCGAATCCAGCATCAGCGGCGGCTTAGGTGCCCATATCCAGATCCCGAACAACTCACCCCTACGCTGGGATACGCAGCTATTTGGCGAAGGCGGCGCCCGCATCGTCGTCTCGGTACCCCCCGAAAGTGAGACGGCCTGGCAGCAGTTTTTAGCAACGACCCTGCCGGAACGCTGGCAGCGCCTCGGAGCCGTTGCGACAGAGACGCTACAGATTCAGGCAGGCCCAACAACCATCATCGATATGCCCGTCACGACCCTAGCCCATCGCTGGGGATCAGCCATTGAACAGGCACTTTCTGAGTAAATCCACGGACTCCCTCGCCCAAGGGAGTTGCTTAAATAAAGAAAGACTGCCTGTCACTCAACTCACGATTGGGGCCACGAATGATAGGATCAGCGTGGTTAAGAAAGTATTAAATCTTGGCTGGAGTTCCGTCACTTCTCGCTGTTTTTCGTCTTGGGATCGGGGGCGTTTTGTCCCCGGTGTTGCAACGGGTATCGCTATGCCACGGCTTGATACCTGGTCCGTCTCACCGGCAATTGAGGTCTCGTCCAATTGCTCCTATGGTGACAGTTGATACCTACTTTATCTAAATACCGAGGTGACTGCTGATAGCCGGATTGCTCCGGAGACATCAGCGGTTTTGTTTTGTCCTGTGTTGCCCGTGTACCCTCCACGAGCCTGGCAATCTGACCCACATACGCTGCTCCTAATACGCCTACCCCAACAACTCTGACCCGAACACCATGTCTCAATTTGCCCTGCCCGCGCCCACGGCTGCCTCATCAACGACCTCTGAGGGCACGACCTCTAAGGGTGTGCAGCCGGTCGATCGACCCGACAAACCGGAAGAAGCCTGTGGGGTGTTTGGCATTTATTCGCCGAATGAAGATGTGGCAACGCTGGCCTATTTTGGCCTGTATGCCCTGCAGCATCGCGGCCAGGAATCGGCCGGCATTGCCACCTTTGATCAAGGTCAGATCCACACCCATAAGGGCATGGGACTGGTGTCTCAAGTCTTCGATGATGAGCAGCTACGGCTGCTGCCGGGGCAATGGGCCGTTGGCCACACCCGCTACTCCACCACGGGCTCTAGTCGGGTGGTTAACGCTCAGCCTGCCATTCTAGACACTCGGTTGGGCGCTTTGGCGCTGGCCCACAATGGCAATGTGGTGAACTCAGCAGCCCTGCGGGACGAGCTGCTGGCCCGCAACCACGACATGATTACCACCACCGACACCGAGCTCATTGCGATCGCACTGGCCGAAGCCGTCAGCGATGGGCTGGACTGGACAGAGGCCGCCATCAGCGCCTTTAAACGCTGTTCCGGCGCCTTTAGCCTGGTCATTGGCACCCCCAAAGGCATCATTGCCACCCGCGACCCCCAAGGCATTCGTCCGCTGGTATTGGGCTACGTTGGCAGCGACGATCCGCAGGGTGGTCCCGGCCGTTACGTGGTCGCCTCTGAGACCTGTGGCCTCGACATTGTCAACGCCCATTTCATTCGCGACATCCAGCCCGGTGAGCTGGTCTGGATCGACGAAACGGGCGTGCGTTCAATCCAGTGGGCCGAGCCCCAGCGCCACCTCTGTGTCTTTGAAATGATTTATTTCTCTAGGCCCGATAGCCAGGTCAACGGCGAAAGCCTTTACAGCTATCGGCAGCGCATCGGCGAACGGCTGGCCAAGGAGTCGCCAGCGGATGTGGATCTGATCATGCCCGTGCCCGATTCAGGCATTCCTGCGGCCATCGGCTTTGCAAAAGGGTCGGGGATTCCCTATGCCGAGGGCCTAATCAAAAACCGCTACGTGGGTCGCACCTTCATCCAGCCCACCCAGACCATGCGCGAAGCGGGCATTCGCATCAAGCTCAACCCCCTGCGAGACGTGCTGGCAGGTAAACGGGTGCTGATTGTGGACGACTCTATTGTCCGGGGCACCACCAGCCGCAAGATTGTCAAAGCCTTACGGGAAGCGGGCGCGACCGAGGTGCACATGCGCATTTCCTCACCGCCGGTAACCCACCCCTGCTTCTACGGCATCGACACCGATAACCAGGACCAGCTGATCGGGGCCACCAAAACGGTGGCGGAAATTGCCGAACAAATCAACGTAGACTCCCTGGCCTATCTGAGCTGGGAAGGCATGCTAGCAGCCACCCAACAAGACACCCGCACCTTCTGTTCCGCCTGCTTTACCGGGAACTATCCTGTGACCATCCCCGAGCTGTTCAAGCGATCGAAGCTGATGTTAGAAAAGCAGCCGGTGAAGGCTTAGTAGATTGAGCCGGTCGAGACCGCAAAGGGCGTAGCCCTGGATGAGCGCCGTAGTCTTGCATCGTAAACAGCATCACCAGCATAAGCCGGTCTGTGGTCTGTGGCGGCTGCCCCATGTGGTAGCCAAAGCTGTCTTCTGCAAAGCCGATGCCCGCAGGACCGTGGATGGTGGTGATGGCGGTATCTCCATAGAAGACCTTCAGTGAAGCTTCGGTTGCGCGGCCTCCAGCCAACTGGTGAAGCCAGCTTTTTTGGCGATGGCTCCCTTGAATGTACATGTGGGGGCCGCTATGCGCATCCACATCGGTTAGATAAAAGAAAAACCGGATAGCCCGGTAGTCATCGATATCGCAGTGGAACACCTGGGCTGCTTTACACTGCGTCAGCGGGTCAGTAGATGCAGCAAAGCTCCACCACAGTTCGCTGCCAACGAACACGGGCGGCACTTGGAGATAATTTTCAGCAATCTCCAGGATGGTTGGGTCCTGCCGGAGCTGTTGTAGCACCGATGTTTGCCCGACAGTGGGGTAATTGGCCAAAGCAAAGGTGCGCTGGTAAGTGGTTTGGGCCAAGGCATGCTGACCGTAGTTAAACGGACAAGCCGGGTCGCGATCGCCATAGCAGAGCGTTTGCCGAGCAAAGGTCTGAAGGGCGCTCAACGGTGCAGCGCCAAGCTGTAGCCCAGTCAACAGTCCGTGCCGACGGAGCACAACGGCAGCCTTTCGAGTCTGCAATGGCTTGACCACAGAAGAGACGGGCTGCACAGTCTGTGTGGTGTCAGGTAACGGAACACAATCAGGAGAACGTCGCTTGTGGAGTCGCCAGTAAATCACCCAATTTCTGAGGACCTGAAAGCGCCCCAGCTTACGCAAGAGGAAGTGGGCCGGGTAACGGAAAAACGTTTGAAGGGTATCGAGGAGGTAATCGTAGAGCTTGATTTGAAAGCCAACCAAAAAGTCCTGCATAGATGCCCAAAGAAACGGTCGATGCGTGAGTCACACTGCTACTACAGGAATACGTAGCACTACAGGAGCGCAGGTGTAATGTTCCCTCTCTTGATAGATGACAAACGATAACCCCTGTCGCATTGCATCTTATGCCGAGGAGATAGTGATACTCACAAGCACTCGTACAGTAGGCAACACTATACGGGTGCACTTAAGTCCTCTCGCCAAAACGGTCTGTCGCATCCACCAGGGCACTGGTAATGCCAGGTTCCGTCGCAGAGTGGCCCGCTTCAGGGACAACAATCAGCTCGGCTTCCGGCCAGGCCCGGTGCAGTGCCCAGGCGCTGGCCATGGGACAGACCACGTCGTAACGCCCCTGGACGATGACTGCCGGGAGGTGGCGAATCTGGTTAATGTTCTTCAGCAGCTGGTCAGGCGGGTCGAAAAAGCCACCGTTAATAAAGTAATGGCACTCGATTCGGGCGAAGGCATCGGCAAAGGCATCGCCGCTGAACTTATCGATCAGACTGGGGTCGGTGACTAACTTACTGGTACTGGCTTCCCAGATTGACCACGCCTTGGCCGCCTGCTGGCGAGTGGCAGGGTCAGGACTGGTGAGGCGACGGTAGTAAGCAGTGACGAGATCGTCTCGCTCTTCGGTGGGAATGGGGGCTAAATAATGCTCCCAGGCATCGGGGAAGATGTAGCTGGCCCCTTCCTGGTAAAACCAGCGGATCTCTTGGGGACGCAGCATAAAAATGCCCCGCAGTATTAGCCCCGTGCAGCTATCGGGGTGGGTTTGGGCGTAGGCCAGGGCCAGGGTACTGCCCCAGCTGCCACCAAATACCGCCCATTGGGGGATTTGCAGGTGCGATCGCAACCGTTCAATATCGGCCACCAGATCCCAGGTGGTGTTCTCCGCGAGCTCGGCATGGGGAGTGCTTTGGCCGCAGCCCCGCTGATCAAACAACACAATCCGCCACCGAGTCGGATCAAAAAACTGGCGGTACATTGGCACCGTTCCACCACCAGGCCCACCGTGGAGAAACACCACGGGCTTGCCGTCGGGGTTGCCCGACACCTCAAAATACAGCTCATGGCGATCGGAAACCCGCAATCGCCCCGTGCGAAAGGGCACAAGGGGGGGATATAGCTGCCGCATAACGTCTGAGATAAAGGACTACGCCCTTTAGGTTAGGCCACCTCAGCCGTCTTGGGCCCATCCCTCAGCCCAAGTTTATAGGGACATGGCAGGACCAAGGAAAAGCCCTGGCACGTCAAAACCGCGAACGGCAACCCGAACAGAATGGCGTTTAGGCCTCCTGTAAGGTGCCGGTCAATTTTCCAGGCTGAGGCAAGGCGGCCCCAGGCTGGGCAGGCTTCAGAACGTTCGTAAAATAAACCGTGCGGACCTTCACGAACCACCGTCCCGTATCGGGGTCACGGTACGCCTCAAAAGGATTTTTCTTAACGGGTTTCTGGCAAACTCTCACCATCAATTTCTGATACCAAACGCGAGTGTTGAAGGCTACACCCATAGTAAAAACCTTTCCCCACCCTTGGGTGTGATACTTCCCCATTCCCGATGTGACCCTCCTCTGGGCAAAAAGTGATTTTTGTCACAAAAAAACAGGGAAGGTTGATGCCTTCCCTGTTTATCGTTATTTGTACTGAGTGAGGGCGCTGTGCTCGGTGGAGCGGTCGGACAAACTGGGTCGCAATTGCCCCCTCACCCCCTCACTGCCTGACCTCACTCAGCCTGACGACGACGCACCTTGGCCCCCAGACCTGCTGCAGCCAGCAGACCCAGGACCATGCCGGGCTCAGGTACAGAAGCGGAACCGCCGCCGCTGCCGCTGTCCACGATGGCCACGGCATCGGTAATCTGAATGCGGCCTTCGCCACCTTCGGGGTAATCGGCTGCAGAAACCACACCGTTTAGACCGTTCTCACTACTGAGGTAGTTGGCCAGCGCCTGCTGACCGACAACACCCAGGTTAGTAAACGAAGTGTCGCCAAAGGGATACTGGTCGCCGCCGTTCGCAATGAAGTTGGGCAGCGCCAGAGTGATAGTCTCGTCGCTAACGATCTGACCGTCAACAATCAGCGGCGTACCATCGTCCAGGCTCACGTTGATGATGCGCTCGCCGGGGGTGGCGACGACAACTTTGCCGTCCGCATCAACAATCAGATTGCCTTCGTCGTCAATCGCGAGCTCAATGGCGGTTTGCGTGGGGTTGTACTCCACAGAGAAGCCAGCGATTTGGGCAAAGCGACCGGAGCCACTGGCCCCTTCAATGGTGACCTCACCGTTGTCATCCAGCGCTGTACGGGAGTAAGCATTCTCAAGAACATTCTTGAAGACGTCTAGGCTGAGGTCTTCGATAACGCTGACGAAGTTGCTGAAGGGCAGGATGTTGAACGTGTCCAGCTCAGTGATGTCGCCCGCCGGAATCACGTTGTCGTTACGAATGCCGCCACCGTTTGCCAGGGCAACATCCACTTCACCCAGGCCAAATTCACCGGACAGCTCGTTGGCGGTGAACAGTAACGCATCAGCAATCAGGTTGCCTTCGTTGGTTTCCTGGGAGCGGATGTTGTTACGGATGGCATCTAGGCCCACTTCAGACTGGGCAATAACGTTGGATTCTAGACTGTCAACGGAGGCCTGTACGGGGTCAACGACACTGGCTTGGGTAGCCGCATCAACATCGCCCGTTACCGCAACCGGGTCACTCACGGTGCCTGGATCAATCACGGTCGCAACGCCATTCTCGAACTCGACAACGAGCTTACCCACGTACTTGTACTGACCAGTGGTGGTCACCACAGGGACGCTGTTGCCGTCGGCATCGGTCACGGTGATGGGGTAAGTGTCAGACACTTCTGTTTCGTCGCCAGGAATCAGGTTGCTGGTGTCGCCGCTGTCCAGCAGTTCGTCACCGCCCCCTGCGATCGCAACATCCACACCGCTCAGTTGAGCAATCAAGGCCTGGTCTTCGTCAACACCCTGCAGGTGGCTCACAAAGATAATGTTCTCAACGCCATCAGCCGTCAGGGCATCGATTTCAGCCTGGACAGCCGCCTGCACGTCTTGACCCACGACAACATTACCGGGGCTCGAAATCGTGGGCAGGTTGGGGGTCGTTGCACCCACGATACCAATCCGCTCACCGCCCTTCGTCACAACGGTGCTCTTGGCAATGCGACCGGCATCTACCAGGGCCTGTAGCGCAGGCTCACCGGAGAAGTCCAAGTTAGCGCTGAGGTAAGGAATGCTGGGGTCAACCGCAGGAATAAATTCCGCCAGGATATCGGGACCAAAGTCAAAATCGTGGTTGCCCAAAATGATGGCGTCGTAGCCAATGTTGTTCAGGGTAATGGCATCGTAGAACACGCCATCGGTTAGGCTGGCGTTGAACTCGGGACCGGGCAGAAAGTTATCGCCAGACGAAAGGACTAGTACATCGTCCGTGGTGCTAGCATCCCGCAGCGCATTGATCTCACCCACAAATTGAGCCGCACCACCAAATCCGTCATCGTCCGCCAGCAGATCGGATTCGCCGTCGTTGTTGTGCAGAATGGTCAGCGAGAAGGCCTGTGCCATAGGGGCATTCAGTAGTGTAATCAGGCTCAAGCTCCCCGCCAGTAGGGCAGGACGCTTAGCAAATCGAAAGAATCTCATGAACTCCAATGCTCCAGTTTCTATAGCGTTGGCCACTTTGCTGAGGACAGTTCTGACACTCCAGTGCCAAGACCTAACGCTCAGTGGCCCGCAATCGCTCACAGCGATTGCGATAAGACAGTCAAACGCACACTGGGCTGCCTCGCGCAGGGCACGAGCAGCCACCTACCTGATTCACCGTTGATGAAGAATCTAGAGGGGAGATATTAAGGCGAGTTCAAGCAAGATTATGGATAAGTAAAGGGAAGATGATGCAGCGGTTAACGGCTTCCCTTCTTGTTAAAAGATTGATAATTCCCGTTTCATTGTGAGGCGCAACTTTATAAATCAATGTGCCTGAGCTGCGTCTATACACGGAGGAACCCCTTAGGCTTTGCGACAGCCGCCCCAAGTTTCAATCGACCTGGCACTCAATCGACCTGGCACTCAATCAACCTGGCACTCAATCAACCTGGCAAAAGCCTGTCCCCAATCTCTATTTACAGATAGACGTGCTTTGTTCAGGACAATCTAGTGGTCTGTCAGCAATGGCCAAACGCTACTTCACGATTCACCCCTCACTACGTCACTGGCTTTACCCGAATCTTTAGCGTTGACGCTGCACTAGTGATTAAATTTTTCCCAATTTTTTTCCTGAGCACCTGTCGTTCCAGGGCGCATTTTTCTGGGTCACGTCTTGGATTAGGGTCCGTCAAGCCCTAAGTCGACGATACGGTATCCTGTTATGGCGCTAAACCACGTCCCGGTTAAGGCCTTGAGCTTTATCCAGGAAAGGGCCCTAGGTTGGCCCGGTTTAGGCTTGTGAGTGACCGGGATCTGCCAATATGCCAATGTCTGTCTGGCCAGGACGACCTGAACCCTTAGGGGCAAGCTGGGATGGCAAGGGCACTAACTTTGCCCTCTTTTCAGAAAATGCTGAGGCCGTTGATCTATGCCTATTTGACGCATCGGGGGCGGAAACCCGCGTGCGTCTATCGGAATTAACCCACAATGTTTGGCATGGCTACCTGCCGGACATCCACCCTGGCCAACGCTACGGCTATCGTGTCCACGGTCCCCACCAGCCCAAAGAAGGCCATCGGTTTAACCCCAATAAGCTGCTGATCGACCCCTACGCCCTGGCCGTGGCAGGGGACATTCGCTTTAGTGCCGCCATCTTTGCCCACGACGATGCGGCCTTTACCGGTCGCGATCGCGACCTGGGTTTTTCCACCGTTGACAGTGCCGATAGCGTGCCCAAGGGCG
>JBCBOC010000709.1:0-2564 GCA_039821475.1 Cyanobacteria bacterium J06632_22
ACGGTCGTTTAGGGATAAGTGTAAGCCTCACACCGGTTAGCGGCCCAGGCTAAATCGGGAATCTGGGTAATGACTCGGGCATATTAAAATCGGTTGACCTCAGGACACGCGACATGGCTCCCGTCAAGCTTCCCTTGCCCTCACCGGTCCTGGTGTTACTTTCTCGTCAGCATTACACCACCAGACGCATCCAGCTATCCGATGAACCTAAACCGGTTCCAGCGATTCAGGTAGGATCGGCGGCCTATAGCTTTTTCCGCACAGCACCGACGGCAGAAGAAGCCCTGGTAATGGTGGGAAAGCTTTGCGATCGCAGTTACCCCTTAGCACTGACTAAAATTCCCAAGGGCTATGCGCTGTGGATCGAAGAATCAACCGTACAGCTTAACTTTGCGCCCACGCCAGCGAATCTAGCCACTTGTCACTTACTCAAAGCGGGCCAATACCAGGCCATCAAACTGCGCCTGCCCCGGCTAGACCTGCCGGTTTCAGGCATCGAGTTTAACCAGCACTATTACAGCATCTTCTGCCAAGAAACTGACCTCACCCAACTCATTGAACTGGCCGGCCAACTGGTGGAGTGGGGCAACCCTGCGTTGATTCTGCGAGACCAATTCATGCTGTGCATTCGCGAACCCCAGGCAAAGCGAGTGGCTTAACGCCCGTTTGCCACGCCCTCATCGACAGCCTCATCGACTGGTCATTCGTTTCTACTAGTGGTCGGTCAACACTAAGAATTAGGCTCGAATTAGGGTCGGCGATGGCCGTGAAATGGCATCACCCAAATCTTTCGCGTTGACGCTGCACTCGTCATTGGTTTCTAAGGGGCATCCCCACGAAGAACCAGCTGCGTCACCTGCGCCTGACCAGCCGTGACCGACCAAAACACACTGAATAAGGCGAGCTGCAGATTCCATTGCTGCCCCAGCTGGCCGTCTTTGCCCCGTTCGTGGGCAGGTCGTGGGTCCTGGGCCAGGGTTTCCTCAATCATCCGTTGTAGTGTTGGCCTCTGCGCTGGGGGCGCCTGATGTAGGACCTGTAGCGCGGCATCTGACCAGGTGACGGCCATCAGGGTTTCGGGCTGCCAGGGGGCACGGGCAGTTGCGATCGCATCCGCATAGCCAACATAGGGTTTGATATCCAACACGGGGGTCCCGTCTAAAAAGTCTCCCCCGGTCACCTGCAGACAGATTGCTTTGCCTGTTATTTGTACCGATTCGAGCCGCACAGCGCTGAGGCCAATCGGATTGATGCGGTTGGGGCTGCGGGTGGCATATACGCCCATGGTTTTACGCCCTCCCAAACGGGGTGGCTGCACCAGCGGCTTCACCCGCGGGTAATGCTGGCCATGGAAGAGAAAAATCACCCACAGGTGAGAAAATTGTTCAATGCCTCGCAGCGAGAGTCGATTTTCTTCTGTTTTAGTCAAAACAATTTCTGCCTCGGCGGAGGGGACCAGTCCAGCCTGGCGGGGAATGCCAAACCGCTCTGGGTAGCAGGAGTGAATCGTTGCAATCGGCGTCAACGTCACGCTATCCATCATGGGGGCCCCTTTCGACATCGGCGGCAGCTTCCAGACTGTCAAGCTTACGGTCCACCATCGCCCGAATATTGTGCAGTAGGTACAAATCCTCGTATTTCAGTCGGGCAATCCCCTGCATCACATAGGTCTGGTTCCGTTCTGATAGGCCAATACGATCCATCAGTCGTAGGAACAGAGCCCTAAGGCTGCCGTATTCTTCTGTGGGCATCTGCTGCTGATTGAGGCGCTGGTCTTCAATCTGTACTGTAGTTTGTTCTGCCGAGAGGGTGTAGCTGTACACCATCACGGCCTGGGCCAGGTTCAGCGACGGATGGACCTGATGCTGAGGAATCGTCGTCACCAGGTCGCACAAGTCTACATCTTCGGCCTTGAGTCCAGAGCGTTCACTGCCAAACACCACCGCTAGGTGCTGGAGGCTGGTTCCCTTAGCGGCCAGCGTCTGGGGCAGCTCGCGGACCGACAGGTAGTGATACTTCCGCAACCGGTGCCGAGCCGTGGTGGCGCAGGCCAGATCCGTACCGTGCAAGGCTTCGGCTAGGGTCTCGTAAACGGTGGCCGCCTCTAACACAGACTGGGAACCGTGGGCCAAGGCACGGGCATGCTCGTGGAGGTGGTCGGCCTGGGGCCGCACCAAACGCAGGTCGTGGTAGCCCATGGTGTGCATCGCCCGCGCTGCCGCACCAATATTGCGGGTTTCCCCCGGCTCTACTAAAACAAAAGCAACATGCATTGCGTCACGCCCCAGCCGCTTATCCGTCCAGTATCATAGGCCAGAGCTGGACCCATCGCGTTTGCCGTTACCTAACCCCATGCCAGAATCCCCTTCGTCGCCCACCTCCCTATGGCAGCTCAAGCCTTGGTGGTGTCAGCCCTGGTCTATCATCCTCACTGGCCTAGCCCTCCCGACTGGCGCCTGGCTGCTGTTTCATCGTCTGTGGTTGGTGGTGCCAATCGCTGGGGCCATTGCCGTATGGTGGGCTGTTTTCCTCTATTGGGTGCCGCGCCAGTATGCGGAGTACCT
>JBCBOC010000774.1:0-2193 GCA_039821475.1 Cyanobacteria bacterium J06632_22
AGGTGTCCGTGGCTGCAAGCGTGGTGCTGCTACTGAAATGACCAATAACTGCGGTGAGCTGGTGATGATTTCGCCGGTCAGCACCGCCGTCTCCATCTCTCAAGCTGGGGACTATATCTTTCGCACGGTTCCCAGTGACCGACTGGCAGCGACGACCCTAGCGCGTCATACTCAAACAGAGCTGGGCAACCCACCAGTGGCCGTGTTTTACGCCTCTGCTAGCGCCTATAGTCAGTCGCTTCGGTCAGAGTTTACAACGGCACTACTGGCCGATGGCGGCGATGTTGTAGCAGAGTTTGATTTATCCGATTCTGGCGCTGATCCTAACCAACTGCTGCAACAGGCCCAGCAGCAGGGAGCCGAGGCATTAGTATTGCTCAACGATGTCGACACCCTTGATCGGGCCCTCCAGGTTGTCTCAGTCAATCGCGGTCAGTTGCCGCTGTTAGGGGGTGACGACCTTTATAACCCTAAGGTGCTACAAATCGGCGGCGAGAATGCCAACGGAATGGTGGTATCCGTGCCCTGGCACGTTCTTAGCCACCAAGGCAGTGATTTTGTGAACAACTCACGTCAGCTTTGGGGGGGAGACGTGAGCTGGCGGACAGCCATGACCTACGACGCAGCCCAAGCACTGATTTCAGCCATTGGCGAAGACTCAAGTCGCACCGGCATTCAACAGGTGCTCAGCCAATCTGGCTTCGAAGTGGAAGGCGCGAACCGACCCGTACGTTTTTTTTCTAATGGCGATCGCAATCAAGCCGCTCAGCTGGTTTACATTGCTCCGGGCCAGCGGTCAGGTTTTGGGTACGACTACGTCCCCATTGAGTTACCCGGCAACGCTACCGCTGCGCCCACGGCAACTCAAGCCACAAAATCTCTGCCCTAAGTCCAGCTTCACCCCTCTCGCAATCTGCGAAAAGGGTGAGCCGGGTTGCGAGCGGGGTGAAGGCCTTTTGCCAAGAGACATCGCCGTTCTCGGAGGCTCAAGCGAAGTGCCCAACGCTATAAAACACTGGCACCACAAAAATAAAGCGGCCTCGGAGGAGCAGCTCAAAAGCTCAATCCCTCTAAAGCCGCGTCATTGAACAATCACTCAAGGTTAATAGACAAATTGACGGTCTTTGGCAGACAGCAAATTAACAGTCTTTTGTAGACAAAAAAAAATAACGAGTAAAACGTACCTTTTTGTCCATAGGCAGCACATCTACCTGATTTACCCTTCCTGAAGTTGCTCTGGAGGCTGCTCACCCTGCTGCTGGCTAAGCCCCGAGCCGTAGGGAATGCAGATAAGATTTTCGTTATGGTTGCGAATCAGACCACGCTGACGCAGCTTGCCCATTAGCCGCGTTACGGTAACTCGCGTAGAGCCAATGGCGCTACCGATCTGAGCATGCGTCAGTGGGTAAGGTAAGTAATACCCTTCCTCACTGGGTTCACCATACTCATCAATCAGCAGGGTCAAAAAGCCAAGCAACCGATCAATCGTCCGGCGTTGCCCTAGCGTACTTAGCCACAGCAGTTTGCGCTGATGCTGGCGGCGGAAAGCATCTAAGACTTCACGACGGAGATGGGGCCAAGTATCGAGATCGTTCCAATACAGCCAAACAATAGTAGTCTGATCAACATGGGCGAAACTCTGAAGGCTAAAAGGCGCCTGAGCCACAATTTCAAAAGGTTGACCTGCACCCACAAAGCCCAAAAAAGCTTCTTCGGCAGCGACAAGGGGCATACGAGAAGCCGCAGCGCTCTGCTTCAAGGTTGCACTGACCTGAGCGTTCCCGACCAGTCTAACGGCACCCCGTTGGACTAAGTAAAGAAGGCCTGGGCGGGTCGGAATCCGCTCGTCCCGGTTGAAGGTGCGACAGCGATAATGTTCTTGAGCCCAATCGAGAATCCGTTGCCACACGAGAAAAGGCCGAGCGTCGTCCGCAGGAGTAGATGAAGACATAGTGGAAACGCTGGGAGTTGTTGTTGTTGCGGATAGTGTCATCTAAGTCAAGTCATAGGGTCCTAAAAAATCGATGGGTAGCGGCTGGTGATTATCTGCGTCAGCGCACGCAAAAACCCCGCTCAGATGCTCCCTGAAGCAATCACTGTGGGGTTCGAAGGTTTAGACGTGGCGTTAATTGAACCAATTTCACAATTGTGAGGTTGATGTCAACCGTATGACCACTCGCTTGTCAATGAAGC
>JBCBOC010000385.1:0-4693 GCA_039821475.1 Cyanobacteria bacterium J06632_22
ACCGTGTTGGGCCAAGCGCTTAGGACAGTTCTGGCTGTGAAACCCTTGGTATGGTCGCTAAGTGGCCCGTAACCGCGCACAAACGTGTGTGGCAGTTGCTATATAAAGATTGCAGGACTAGTGGTCTGTCAGCACCAAGAATTAGGGTTGGCGATGACCGTTCACGACTTCACTGGCCTTACCCGAATCTTTAGTGTTGACACTGGGCTAGTCTAAGAGACCTGGTGCCTTTCACGACTCCGGCTGCAGGTGGTGAGGTCGGTTATAGCAGGTGCTTGAACTGCGCCTCTTTTCCTAGGGCCTTGACGGCCTTCTTAATGTCTTGGGTGCGGTCTTTTTTGACAATGAGCGTGGCTTTGCCGTCGCGCACCACGACCACATCTTCTAGGCCAATGGTGACAATTACTTCGTCATGATCAGCGGCGTAAATCACGCAGTCCTGGGTGTCCATGCCGCGATGGTTGCACATTTCCACATTCTGCTTGTCGCCCTTCATCAGGCGCTCGATGGCATTCCAGTCGCCCAGGTCGTCCCAGCCAAAGTCGGCGGGCATGACACAGGCGCGGTCAGTTTTCTCCATGACGGCGTAGTCAATGCTGAGCTTTTCGAGGTCGGCATAGGCGTCAACGCCTTTGGCCATCAGCGGTTGCATCAGCTCTGGTGCGTGGGTTTTGAGTTCTTCAATCATCACCCCGGCGGGGAAGATAAACATGCCGCTGTTCCAGCTGTAGCGACCGCTGGCCAGGAATTCTTCGGCAACGGCCTTTTCAGGTTTTTCAGTGAAGCGACTGACCTGATAGGCGGCAATGCTGTCGTATTCGCCGATGTCAGCACCCTGCTCGATGTAGCCGTAGCCGGTTGAGGGGAAGGTCGGTTGAATGCCGAGGGTTGCGATCGCACCTTTATCTGCAGCCAGTTCAGCCGCTGCGCGAATCGTCTGCTCAAACCGGGTCTGGTCCGGAATATAGTGGTCTGCCGGGAAAAACGCCACCATCGCATCGTCGCCGTGGCGCTTGGCCACCTCTAGTGTCGCCCAAGCCACCGCGGGGGCAGTGTCACGCCCCTGGGGTTCCACCAGCAGATTGGACGCGGGCATCTCGGGGAGCTGCTGTTGACAGCCGGCAGCTAAGTGACTGGCCGTAATCACCCAAATGTCGCTCCATCCGCTCGTCAGTGGCAATAGCCGATCGGCGGTAGCCTGCATCAGACTGCGATCGCTGCCATCTAGACATAAAAACTGCTTAGGGTGTTTTAGGCGGCTCACGGGCCAGAAACGCTCTCCTTTACCCCCGGCCAGGATGATGGGGACGATAGTCTTTGTCATGGCTTCTCTACCTAAATTTCGAAGAACGGTGTGAGATGGGGGGGGCGTGTCGGCGCGAATCTGAACAGATTATTGGTGTCTTTGCCGGAGCGTCGGCAAACCTTGGCACCTGTTACGGTGCCCAAACTGTGAACTATCCTACCGTTGGCAGGATGACCCCACGCTATAATCCCCTTAACATTGATTCATACAGTATGTCGGTGCTAGCATCCGGCTGAATTGATCAGCGTCATTTACGGATGGTGATTTACGGATATCAGCGTTCATCTGGGTTGACGGTTTCAGTCAAACTCACGGTTTTGATCCTTAGCTTGTTCTGACACCATCGGAGGTGGATTGTAGATTAATGAGTTGTCTGTACGGCCTAAATTAGGGCCAGCTCAATCGCGCTCCGCCCCGAGTTCTTTTTTCTTTTATTTATGCCTCGACCGCCCCAACCCTATCGGTTTTCTAAGGATCGCCCTGCGGCCATCTCTCGCCCTGCTAGCGCTGCACCCGGCAATGGGACTGCCGTAAAAGCGACCCGGCGTCGTGCCCGAGGCTTTCTCAAGGGGCTGCTGTGGACGGCAGTGTTTGGGACAACGGCGACGGTCTCTGCCTTAGCGGGGGCGGCGGTGATGTTAACGTTGCCTATGCCTGGTCAGGTCGGCGAGGCTGCTCCACCGCCTTTGGCTGAGCTCTGGCAATCTGGGTTTCGGTATCAGGTTTCTCGGCCGGTTAACGTTTTGGTGATGGGGGTCGATGAGGCCCGGGATGTGCCGGGCGCAAAACCGGCAGATCTGGTGGGTCGTACCGACACCATGCTGTTGGTGCGGATTGATCCCAGCACTGAGGCGGTCAATATTTTGTCCATTCCCCGCGATACGCGGGTTGAAATTCCGGGCTACGGCTACGACAAAATCAACCAGGCCAACTTTGACGGGGGGGCTGAACTGGCGGCCCAAACGGTGAGTTACAACTTTAACGGTGTTGAGATTGACCGTTATGTGCGCGTCAGCACCAGTGCCTTTCGTGAAATTGTGGACCTGGTGGGCGGCGTTGAGGTCATGGTGCCAAAGGCCATGCAGTACGAAGACAAGACCCAAGGATTGGTCATCGATCTAGAGCCTGGCTGGCAAACCCTAAATGGAGACGAGGCTGAACAGTTTGCCCGTTTTCGCAACGATGCCTATGGTGACATTGGTCGCGTGCAGCGGCAGCAAATGCTGATCAAGGCGCTTAAGACACGAATGGTGAATCCGACGGTTGTGCCTCAGCTGCCGCAGATTATTCGAGTTTTGCAGCGCCACATCGATACCAACCTGACGCCCGAGGAAATGCTGGCGTTGGCTGGCTTTGGGCTCCAGCTAGAGCCTGATGCGCTGAACTTAGTGATGTTGCCCGGGCGCTTTAGCGATCCGGAGGAATATCGTGCCAGCTATTGGTTACTGGATCGATCCGCTAGCGATGAGGTCATGACTCAGTTCTTTGAGGCTGAGCCTGAGGCCACCTTTGCAGAAGATCGTCCCCGCCGCACCGTGAGCCGTTTGAACATCGCCGTGCAGAATGCTACGGACGATCCTGTGGCTGCCCAAGCGGTGGCCGATTATTTGCGGGAAGAGGGCTTCCGGAATGTCTATGTGATTGCGGACTGGCCCGATGAGCGCCGTCAGACCCAGGTGATTGCCCAGCGAGGGGACCTGCAAGGGGCCTCCATTGTCGAGTCGGTGCTGGGCCTAGGCGAAGTTGCTGCAGAATCTACGGGTGATTTGGACTCTGACATCACGATTCGCGTGGGCGAAGACTGGATTGAGCAGACGATTCGATAATGCTGTGGCTGATGGCTGGCGGCGTATTACTCGCGGTGATTTGGGTTGCGATCGCAGCCGGTCCAGCTTTTTAAGCGGCTATAGCTTTTGCTACTTTGTTTGAGCTTCTGAGTATGGCTATTCTAAGAGCCCAGGCAGTGAAGGGTCTCGCAATCCGGCCTAATCCATAGGTAGATTACCTTAGGGTGAATTGCTATATGTCGCAGGGTTGGTGGTCCATGCGCTGGCGTCGAGAGGCTTCGGTTTTCAGGACTTCAGCGTCAGGAATTGTCCTTATCAACTCGACGAACGCAAGCTGTTGGACAGAAGTTCAGAACGCTAAACCAGTGCGTTTGCTAGCGGTGCCCAATTAGAAATGTCGTTGAGCAGCGTCCGATGTCCTAGTGAATTGGGGTGAATCCCATCGCGGCAGAGTCGCTCGTTGCACCAGCTTTCGCCTTGGCTGGCCCACTGGTGGTAAACATCCAGGTAGGGGATATCGCGTTCATCACAGGCCTGGCGGGTGATTTCTTTGTAGCGCACCTGATCCAGTCGAGAAAAATACAGCATATCGGCATAGGGCATGGCGGCTTCGTTCACCGGCACCATGCCCACAAAGTACACCTCACAAAGTTGGCGGGCCTGATCTAGAAGGTCGGTGATGTGCTGACGAAAATGGGTTTCATCGGTCATTAGGCGACCGCTAGCGCGACCCACGCGGGCCGTATCATTGAGTCCGACAGAAATAATGAGTCGATCGGGAAGCTGACGACGAAGCTCACCCCGCAGGCGAAATTCATTTTCTAGACGGAGAAAGACCTGTTCAACCGTGTCACCCCGAACACCCAGGTTGTAGAGAATTGGGCCGGGGTTCTCAGGATCCATCCACTGCCGGCGGAGGCGTTCTGCCCAGCCGCCACCTTCAGCATCACCAAAACCATAAACTAGGCTGTCGCCAATCAGGACAACTTTCTGAGGATATTTTTCAAGAGACCGGCTGGAAACAGAAACGGCCACGCACGACTCTACGCTCAACAGCAGCTCACCTATCGGATTTCACATCAAACGCTAGCACTTTCAGACGACGCTTTGCAAATCTTCATTATTTTAAGTGTGAGACTTTCAAGTCTGTATCTTTATGAACAGGTATTGGGCCTCAACACCCTCCAATACAAAGGATTGACATAAGAAAAGGATCCAGTAACTCGTCATGAGTCGTTGGATCCTTCTGGTGGAATTGAGAGATGTCTGTTGGAGCAAGCGGTTAGCTCATGGCGGAGTGACTGCGGTTATAAATCCCCTGGACGCTGTTACTCAGCTTGCCTTGAATGCGCGTGCCATGGACGTCGCTGGGCTCTAGACCGATATCAGCAGCGGCTCGGGTCAGCAAGGATTGCTGTCGGTTCCGCGTTTGATGGCGGTTTTGGATCATGCGTTGCCGAATGTTGTCTCGAGTAGACATAAACGCCTCCTAGGTTGGACTCATTTCAGAATGTCATGATCACATCATAGATTATTTCTGTAACAACAGCTACCAAAAATATTTCTGCCGTCTTGGTTCTATAGCGCTCGCCACTTTGCT
>JBCBOC010000319.1:0-5235 GCA_039821475.1 Cyanobacteria bacterium J06632_22
CAGTTAGCGCTAAGTCAGCGGGGTGGTCTATCCGTTGCCCCGGCTGAGCCGTTTCATCTGGTGGATTGGCAGCTGCGGCAAATGGATCTAGGCGCGTTGCGATCGCAACTCCTTTGGGAAATTGCCAGTAGTGGCCACGGTGTCATGCGACTCCTGGATGGTGTGGTGGCCCAGGTAGATGGTCGGTCCAATCAGCTGCTGCATCTCGTGGTTGCGCTGCGGACTCAGTCCAGTGCAGTAGACCTGAATGGCCCGTCCCAGGGGCAGATTGTTGCTGCCGACGCCTTAATTCAAATTGAAGACGATGCGCTGGCGTCAGCCTCCCAACCCTCGGCAGCTTTGCTCTCTCAGGTCCGAAATGCGTTGCAGCGTAACCCCATTCTCAGCTGCTTCTTGCAGCGTCAGGCTGTGCAGCTCCTTCAGCCAGGGCAACGATGGCAGCAAACATTTTTACAGCTCGAACCGCGTCTGGTGGTAACGACAGCTGACCGAGGCGCAGCCTTGTGGGTAGATGATCCCGTGGATGATAGTCAGTTTGTGTTGCCGGTTTTGCCTGGTGATCTGGCGTCATTTGTTCTGAGCGAGCAGGCGGATATTGGGGAGATTGTTGCTGTTAGTGAGGCTGTTGCCCGTGCCCCAGATCAGACGGAAACTGCGCCAACGGAAGATTTTGCCATTCTCACAGCCGATGACCTGGCCCTGGCCTTAACGGGTAGTCCTCCGGAAACAAGCCGTGTCTCGGAAACGGACCCGCCCCCCGTCAAGGTGCCCTCGCCTACACCGGCGTTGGTTGGCCCCTCGGCTCAGGAGCGGGTGAGCGAACATCGCAATGGGCATACCAACGGCCATAGAAAGGGTCATCTGCCTGGGCCGCGTCCGCTGGCCCAGCCGCCCGGGGAGGCAGATGCGCTACTGCCCGCATGGATTACCATTACCGATGATCGGTGGGTGGCCACCCTGTCCGAGATGATTGCTCGGCAGCAGCTGATTGCTGAGCTGCCGCTGAATCGTCTGTTAGGGCAGCTAGGGCAAGAACAGGCACCCTTGGATAATCTACTGCCCCAGGTGATTACGGCAGCCTGCACGGCGACTGAACGCGCCAGTGCCGATACGGGGCTCTTGCGTCAGAATTTTTTCCAACAGTCGGTATACCTAGAGGATTTACTGCAGCAATTGCTGTGGTACGTTTATCGGTCATCCCCGGTAATCGCGCAGCTGATTGGTGGTATTCCTGCGCAGTTTCTGGCGCCAGAGCACCTCTGGCAGACGGGCGAGCTGCGTCTGTTGACCACGCTGCAGCTGCGCACCCAGCAGCGCAAAATGATGATTGATCTGGCCACCGCCACCCCCTTGGCCTACCCCGTACAGCGCTTACCCCGTGAGGGGGTGGTACAGGCCGCGACGTTGCCCCTGACTCAGCAGCCCTATACCGTGGCCCAGCTAGAAACGCGACTGTACCGTTTACTGCGGCAAGCGACGCCAGAACTGGACTGGTTGCTGCGGGGGACGCCGCTGGAAATGCACTTGCTGGAGCCTACCAATGAGCCCGAGTGCCAGTCTGGGGCGATGCAGTTGGGCCTGGGGTTACAGTTTGTCGCCCCACCTACGACGGTGATGGGAGAGGTGGTGGGATAGACGCTTTCGATGACGTGCGTCGAGTTGCTCGGGTCAGCTCCTGACGCTAAAGCCCCTGATATCTAGGCCTTTCGACGCAGTTGAATGGGGCTACCCACCCTTCGACTGCCATTGACATTATCTTATGTACGGTTTATGTACGTTTACGCCTTCTGTGCTGCTGAAACATCGCTACCACCCTTACCCCAGGGCATTGCCCAGCCCCTCCAGACGCTTGGTGTGGCTGGTGTGATGGCAATTGGTGAGCCGCCCTTGAATCTTGAGGCCCTGCAGCAGGATGAAGCCCGGTTGGTGAGTGCCGTGGTGCACCATGACTGGGTGCTGTGTGAGCTGATTCAGTCGGTGACGTTGCTACCGCTGCGGTTTGGGACTCAGTTTAGCGATAGCCAGCAGGTGCGATCGCACCTGCAAACCCAAGAGATGGCCTACCGTAACCAGCTAGCGGCCTTACAAGACCGGGTAGAAGTTTGCCTGAAGCTGGCGGCTAAACCCGTTGTCCTGGCGGCCCCCAGCTCGACCCTCAAGGGGCGTGACTATTTCTTGGCCAAAAAGCAGCGCCTCCAGCAACAGGCGCTGACCGAGACCCAGCAGCAGGCCCAGGTGGCCCAGCTTCGGGCTGACATTCTCCGCAGTTATCCTCAGCATCAAGTTGAAGATGATCGCGTATATCTACTGCTACATCGGGGGGCAATAGAGCAGCTACAGACCCAATATCAACACTGGCAACGGCAGTTTGCAGGCTGTGAGATTCAGCTCAGTGGGGGGCTGCCGCCTTATCACTTTGTGTAGCTATTCTGCAAAGGGGCCTCCGTAATTCTCTCAGGCTTTATTCTCAGAACTCCGCAAATTCCGCAACCTTACGGAACTTTGTCACGGAGCGATCCCGCCTTCCGGATCACGTCTGGAAATCCAGCATACGTAGATAGTTAGGGCGTCAACGTATTAACTCCCTACCATCAAGACCATCTACGGGGCTACGTGATATGCAAGCTATTCGAGGAATCCAGGCGTTTGATGCCTGTTGGGATGCACTGAAGCAAACTTATCCCACCAGTCAGGCAGAAAATACGCTGCTGGTGCAGTCTATGGGCCGTTTTGTTGATGCCTATGGTACTCAAGCTGAAATTCGTGCTACCTTACCGCAGCCATTGCAAATTTTGTTTGATCGCCTGATTGATGCTTATATCAATGGCTACGTTCCGGCCCAGGATAAGCCCTTAGATTTGCCGCAGCCCGTGGTTCTGCCCCAGTCTGCGACGACTGAGGTGGTGCCGGCGCCCGTCCGATTCCCTGCAACGGTCCTGACGGCGACCGCTGAGGCGACTCCCCCTACTCGAGTTGCTGCCGCCGCCGAGGTCGCACCGGCATCGCCACGGATAACCGCGACCACATTGGCGATGTCGGAATTGCGTCGTCAGCTGCCGGAACCGGCCCTCGCCAATGAAGCAGAAACCTTTGTCCTGGATCGACCGGCACTGTAGTCGCGGATTGCGATGCTGATGGCCTGTGCAGTGGCGATGGCTACAAGCAGACCACTGACGAGGCGGGTTTGCGTTAAGCGTTATGAAATAATTACGCGAACCCTTTCTAAGGGCGTAACCCGACCACGCAAACACTGGTGAACGGGGTATCGTAGTGCCTATGGACTATGAACCCTTACACCACAAATATCGTCCACAGACCTTTGCGGCATTGGTGGGGCAAGGTGCGATCGCATCTACCCTCACCAACGCCCTCAAGCAGGGACGGATTGCGCCGGCCTATCTGTTTTGCGGTCCCCGTGGTACAGGCAAGACCTCCAGCGCCCGCATCCTAGCTAAATCGCTGAACTGTCTCAATAGTCCTGGCCCCACCCCTGACCCGTGCGGTCAGTGTCAGGCCTGCCAAGAAATTACCCGGGGTATCGCGCTCGATGTTGTGGAAGTGGACGCCGCTAGTAATACGGGCGTCGACAACATTCGAGAGCTGATTGAGCGAGCTCAATTTGCCCCTGTCCAGTGTCGCTACAAGCTGTTTGTGCTGGACGAGGTTCACATGCTGTCCACAGCAGCGTTTAACTCTTTGCTCAAAACCTTAGAAGAACCGCCCGCCCAGGTGGTGTTTGTGCTGGCCACGACCGATCCACAGCGCGTTCTCCCCACTATTATCTCGCGCTGTCAGCGGTTTGACTTTCGCCGTATTCCTCTAGCGCCGATGGTGCAGCATCTGGGGGACATTGCACAGAAAGAGTCGATTTCTCTAACACCCGATGCCCTGCAAATTGTTGCTCAGCTGTCCCAGGGTGGACTGCGCGATGCGGAAAGTTTGCTCGATCAACTCGGGCTGCTAGAGGGCGAAATTGCCGTTGAAAATGTTTGGGAATTGGTGGGGGCAGTCCCCGAGCGAGATCTGTTAGCCCTAACCCAGGCGATTTTTGCGGATGACGGTACCGGATTGCTGGAACAGGCCAGGGTCCTGATGGATCGCGGTCGAGAACCGCTCATTGTGCTGCAAGGGTTGGTGGCGTTCTATCGCGACTTGCTGATTGCCAAAACGGCCAGTGCCCGCCAAGACTTGGTGGCGATTACGCCCACGACCTGGGCCGAGATGGTTGACTTTGCCCAGGCCATCCCGCTGCCGGTGTTACTGGCGGGACAGCAGCACCTTAAAACGTCAGAGGTGCAAATCAAGAATACAACCCAGCCTCGGCTATGGTTAGAAATCACCCTGCTAGGATTGTTGCCATCAGCATTGGGTGCAGTAGTATCCCCAGTCCCGACGAAGCTGGCGTCCTCTGTTCCGGCGGTTGTCCCGGCAGTGAAACGCCCCCCATCCGCTTCGCCAACGGCCGCTCAGACAGCGAACAGTACAGCACCGCCTGCGGTGCCCTCCCGTTCGGTGCCCCCACCGCCCGCCTCGGTGCCTGCTGCACCGCCCGTGCCTAGCGCGACACCGAACCCATCTCCTCATTCCGAGAGTGCCCCGACGCCGCCCCCGTCTGTCGACCGGGCTGAGGCCATCTCCCCATCTTCAACCTCCCAAACCTCCCAATCTTCCGATCTCCCGGCATCCGTTCCGGCATCTGTCCCTCAGGCCAGTGCTACGCCAGCGCCTCACCCTGCGGCCACTGGAAGCCTGTCTGATATTTGGGCCAAGGTGCTGCGGGTCGTGGAGCCCCGAGCAACCCAGATGCTGATGACCCAACAGGGCAAGCTTCTAGGATTAGACGGCGTCACCGCGCGGGTAGGGTTCAAATCCCAGCGTCTGTTCAAACTGGCCCAAGATCGCGTAGACAATCTATCGCAGGCGTTTGAGCAGGTCTTTGGCGATCGCATTAGAGTGGTTCTGGAAGTCTTGGACGAGCCCGACAACCTGCCACCGAGCCCAACACCAGCCCCAATACCGCCACCGGTATCGATGCCGCCCCCGCCATCCAACATGGGCGATACTGTTGACCCGCCCCGGCCACGGGCCAGTGAGCCATCGTCAGTGGTGCCGTCGGCGGTTGTTCCAGAGAACGCTCCCGTTAGCACTTCTCCCGACCCGGTTCAGCGTTGGCAAGCAGATAGTGAACTCAGCCAGGCGTTTAGCACTCCGGTCTAGTTCACTATCTGCTTGCCA
>JBCBOC010000767.1:0-2201 GCA_039821475.1 Cyanobacteria bacterium J06632_22
ACTGGTCAACTGACCGAAGCCCTGGCCGCCTACGAACAGGCCCTCACCATCGACAGCGACCACCCCCTGCCCTACTACCACCGAGGCATTGCCCTGAGAAATGCTGACCGCTCAGTTGAAGCCGAGCAGGACTTTCTCCGCGTCACCACATTACTGCCAGACTTTGCGGCGGGTTGGGCTCACCTGGGACGTGCCCTGGGCGCGCAAGAACGCTACGCTGATGCCCTGGCCGCGTTTGATCGGGCTATTGAACTCAACAGCGACCTGCGAGATATTCACTACTGGCGCGGCATGGCTCTGCTTAACCTGGAGCGCTTTAGCGAAGCCGTCACCGCCTTTGACACCGCCGCTACGGCCAACCCCAACTCCACCCAAATCTGGTTCTACCGGGGCAACAGCCTGTTCCGCCTGAGCCAGTACGAAGCCGCTCTAGACTCTTACGATCGCGCCATTGGGCTCTCGCCTGAGTTTGTCAGTGCCTGGTACAACCGCAGCATGGCCCTCGCCAACCTAGGCCGCTATGAGGATGCGGTGGACGCGCTCAAAACGGTGTTAGAGATTGACCCTGACAATGCCGATGCCCAAGCCAAACTGGCAGAGTTTGAGCGGCTAGTTCGGCAGGGCAATAGCAGTGATTGGGTTTAGGGAAGGGGGGAAGCCATGAGACATCTTCTCCCATCAGCCGATGGCTCTGGCTGTCCCCTAACGAATAAAGGTCGGGTTAAATTTTAAACAACCCTACGACTTTCGGCGTATATCTACTAAAAACTGAAAGCCGTTCTATCTGCCTCCAAACTGCCTCCAAACCCTTTGCCCCCAATTGAGGAGTCATTACACGAATGAATTTGAAGCGTTTTTTCCAGCTTGCTGCACTTACTGCCTTTGTGGGTATGGGCACGACTCAACTGCCTGCGATGCAGGCGTCACTGCTGCCCGCGCTGCAGCTACTCGACAGCAGCACGGCTGACCTGAGCCTACCGGCGGACTCGTTGCCCCCCGAGGCACTGCCCACGTCGGATAATCCCTTTGGGGGTGATAGCCGCGGGGTAATTGGCCGAGACGACCGGGCAACGGTGCGGCTGCGGGCCTACCCCTGGTCTGCGGTGGGCCGGGTCGAGGGCGTTAAGGCCCATAACGGACGCAGCTACCACTGCACCGGCACCCTGATTGCCCCCCGACTGGTGCTGACCAATGCCCACTGCGTGGTGGACCCTGGCACCAACCAACTGGCCGAGAGCATTACCTTTGCCCCTAACATGATCGACGGCCTCGTGGCTTCTCCGGCGGACCGGGCACAGGTGCTGGAAGTGGTGGTGGGCACAGACTTTACCGACCGGGCTGTCCCGCCCCACCCGAATGACTGGGCGGTGATGGTGCTTAACAAACCCCTGGGTGACCGTTTTGGCACCATTGCCCTGAAGCCGATTGAAACAGACCTGTTAGCGGCGGAAGACTTTCAGGATCAGATGATTATGGTGGGCTACTCAGGAGACTTTCCGGAAGAGTTTCCGGGGCGGACCCCGTCGGCACACCTGGGCTGCAGCATTACCGAAGAACAGGATGATGTGATTTACCACGCCTGCGACACCTTTGGCGGCTCCTCTGGCGGGCCAATTTTGACGCAGATTGATGGGGAGTATTACATCGTAGCGCTGAACTCCGCCGCTCAGACGAATGCCGAGACCGGAGAAGGGATTATTAACTACGGCGTTAAGATCTCTCGGATTATTGAACAGGCTTCGGAGTAGGTGTAATGGCGAGGTGGCGCTGGGCCTTTTGAACTATGCAGTCTCAAGGCTTTATCGCGTCACCGTCACCACCTCTATCGCCTTAGCTCAACCTAATTTCTGATACTGCACCCATAGTCATCAGGGAAAATCCCCCCCCTTTCCCTTTCTCCTTTTCCCCTTTCCCTCTTCCTCCTCTCCCAATCCCCCATATCACTCCTATGAAATGCTGGTTAAAAGCGGGTCTAATTGTCAGCAGCCTCCTTGCCCCTAGCCTATGGGCTACCCAAGTGAGGGCGATGCCAGAGCAACTGGAATGGGAACGGATTGAAGTTATGGAATCTCAGTTGTTGTCGACGCCAACGCTGCAGAATAAGCAAGCCGAAGATCCAGAGACGGCAGCTAAACGCGCTCGGGCGGATGAGCTGAACCAAGAGGGAGTACAGCTTGCTAATCAGGCTCGATATTTAGAGG
>JBCBOC010000164.1:0-7176 GCA_039821475.1 Cyanobacteria bacterium J06632_22
CCCAGTCAGCGATTTCAATTGGCTCAGGTTGAGATGTCGTCGCCGCGTCAGCTTCTGGTTCTGAAGCCATCGCCTTAGCCACAGAGATCTCTTCCTGAGGCACAGAGGGTGTTGTTGACAGCTCAATTTCCATCACCTGGGCGCCAGCCGCCTGAGCGCCGACGGCATAGGCTCCCACCGTCGGGGTACTGCCCGTGGGACGGTTCGACTCTTGCGATGCATAATCAGCGTTACCGTTAGCTTTGAAGGAGGCAGCCATGGGAATCAAATAGTTTGATTACAGTTCCTTAACGAAAGGCAAAACAGTGACGCTTGCCGATCAGCTCCACTATAGCAACCTGGCCAAGGAGGACCGTTCACTCTGATAGCTTTTGATGCAGTAAAAGTGCTTCTAAGCTTGGCTCAGAGCTGAGAGTGTAACGATTCATAGGTTATTTTGCGTTGTGTAACGATTATAAGAAATGGTAAGTATTCGAACTGTTTTCTTCATGTTCAATGGGCAAAACAGGCTTTATTTTTGCCCCTGACGTTAACCCTTGCAGTCCAAATTCATGCCTGACGCAAAGCCGCCACTTCAGCCTGCTGAGAGCTTTTCAGCGATCGAAGTCCTGGTTGACTGCCCTGGGACTCAAGGGCTTTATACCTATAGAATTCCACCTCACTTGTCTATACAAGTCGGCGATATTTTAAGTGTTCCGTTTGGACAACGACAGCTTAGTGCGATCGCAGTTCGGCACGTCGCAACGCATCAGCCAAAACTGCATACATTTAAGTTAAAAGACGTCATTCAGATTATCAGTCACGGCTTTTTTTCTAAAGATTATTGGAAGCTTTTAGAACAGGTTGCAGCGCATTACCAAACCCCACTAATCCAAGTCATTCGAACCGCGTTACCGCCTGGATTATTGGCTAAATCCAAGCGAAAGATTCGAATTAAACGTCCTCATTCCCAACCGAAACAGACGACCGCCCCCCTAAGTCCAGCGGCCCAACATCTGCTCTCTCTACTCCAAGCCTCCCCTGAGGGCGAGTACACCTGGCAATATTTACAGCGGCAGCATCGACAGGCCCGGAGCGGCCTGCAACAGCTGCAGCAACAGGGGTGGATTGAGAGCTACCTGGCCCCGCCCCAGCCCCCCCGCCCTAAACAGCGGCAAGCCGTCATGCTGACGGGCCAATCCACTGCGATCGACCAGCTCAGCCCTCGCCAACAAGAAATTGTGCTGACCCTGCAGCGTCAGGGCGGTGACCTGTGGCTCAGCGATGCCTTACAGCGGCTGCACACCACGAGCAAAACCCTCAAGGGCTTGGCCGACAAGGGCTATCTCATCATTGAACCCCGTGAAGTCCTACGGGTCGGCAGTCATTCCCAGGCGAAACGGGACCAGCCCAAGCGTCTGACAGCAGCCCAACAGTCGGCCTTAACCGCCCTGAACCAACTCGCCCACACCACCCAGGTGCTGCTGCATGGGGTAACGGGATCCGGCAAAACCGAGGTTTACCTGCAAGCCATCGCGCCACGTCTGTCGGCAGGGCAATCGGTCCTGGTCTTAGTGCCGGAGATCGGCCTCACCCCACAGCTTACGGATCGCTTTCGCAGCCGTTTTGGCAAACAGGTTTGTGTTTATCACAGTGCCCTCTCGGATGGAGAACGCTACGACACCTGGCGTCACCTGCTCACCGCCCAAGCCACCGTCGTGATTGGCACGCGCTCAGCCATCTTCACCCCACTGCCTAACCTGGGCCTGATCATCCTCGACGAAGAACACGACAGCAGCTACAAGCAGGACCAACCCATGCCCTGCTACCATGCCCGCACCGTTGCCCGATGGCGCGCCCAACTCGCCGACTGTCCCTTAATCCTTGGCTCCGCCACCCCCTCCCTAGAGACCTGGGCTAGCACCCACCATTCCAGCCCCTCACCCCCTCACCCCCTCACCCCCTCAATCCCTCTCTCAACCCAATACCTCCCCCTGCCTGACCGCATCAATACCCGTCCCCTACCGCCGGTCAAGCTGGTTGACATGCGCCAGGAACTGTACGCGGGCAACCGGTCTATGTTTAGTCGCCCCCTCCAAACAGCCCTCGAACAGCTCCAGACCTCCGGTCAACAGGGTCTGTTGTTCATTCAGCGGCGGGGTCATAGCCGGTTTGTCTCCTGTCGTAGCTGCGGTCACGTAATGGACTGTCCGAACTGCGACGTATCTCTGGCCTTTCACCGCCCCCACAGCTCTCCCTACCTACGCTGCCACTACTGCGGCTATACCCAAGGGCAGCCCAACCAGTGCCCCAGCTGCGGATCACCCTATCTGAAAAACTTTGGCAGCGGCACCCAGCGCGTCGTAGACGAAATCGAAACCGCGCTACCCGACCTGCGATGCTTGCGATTTGACAGCGACACCACCCGAGCCAAAGGGGCACACCGCGCCTTGCTCGAACGCTTTGCAGACGGTGAGGCGGATCTCCTGGTGGGGACACAGATGCTGACCAAGGGCATCGATCTGCCCAATGTGACCTTGGTGGGCGTCATGGCGGCTGACGGTCTCCTGCACCTGGCAGATTACTGGTCAGCGGAACGAGCCTTCCAGACCCTAACCCAGGTCGCGGGTCGGGCCGGACGGGGCGAATTGCCTGGACAGGTCATTGTGCAAACTTACACCCCAGAACATTTCGCGGTGCAGGCTATGCAGCATCACAACTACCAGACCTTTATTCAAGAAGAACAACAACAGCGGCAGGCCTTGCAGTACCCGCCCTATGGGCAACTGATTCTGCTGCGGCTCAGCGGCTTGGATGCCCAGGCGGTAGAACGGACGGCACAGGATTGCGCCCAACAACTCCACATCAGCGTCGGCAACGACATTCAAGTCCTAGGACCGGTGCCTGCCCCCATTCTGCGGGTTGCTAACCGCTACCGCTGGCAGGTGCTGATTAAGGGGGCACTAGGGGCCACCCTGCCAACGGTCAGCGATCTCCGACAGCACGTGGGCAGCCAGGTGAGCCTCACCATAGACGTTGACCCGCTTAATTTCTCCTAAACCGCGTCCAGATTGAAATCTGTCGTCATTACATTGGGATATTATCCCAGCGCCACTCAACAATGGTGGCATCGATCTGGTCTGCCTTCGCCTGCACAGCTGCCTGAGAGATGACGACAAGGGTGAGTGCTTCCAAGAGCAGTAGAGCGACAGCCCAGCTTCCGACAACAGATCTGAAGGCGCCTGTTAAGCGTGTCATAGCAGCCTCCTTTTGTATCGTAGACAACACTTTTATGGTGTCCTACGGGATTGAGTGGGCACTGATAGAACGCTGAATAGCGGCTGAGTTTGGGACGGGCTATCTGTGTAAATGCTGAGTTCAGAGGTGCCACAGGATCTAGGCGTCAAGCGGTTGCATACAGAAAATGACCGAAAACTGTATTTAGTTGTCGTTTCTAAAAAAAGAATGTATTTTTATTTGCCATCTGTTCAGATGATTGGACGGGTGACATCTACGTGATAGCGACGAACGATGAGAATTATTTCTGTTACGGGCTACAAGGGCGGCGTCGGTAAATCGACGACCGCGATTCATATTGCAACGTATTTGAGTAACTTCGGTAAAACGCTGCTGGTCGATGGCGACCCCAACCGCACCGCCCTATCGTGGGCGGCACGAGGCGAATTGCCGTTTCGAGTTTCGGACCTGGTCAGCTGCTCGACATCACAACAACAGGCACAGTCAATTTTTCAGGGACAGGACTATGTGGTCATCGATACGCCAGCACGACCCGATAGCGATGACCTAGAAGAGTTAGCTAACGGGTCAAGTCTAATGATTTTGCCTACAACCCCAGACATCGTCAGCCTAGACCCCATGCTACAAACCCTCAAGGACCTGCATCGGGCACCCTGCCGGGCACTGCTGACCATTGTGCCGCCCAAACCCAATCGGGAAGGAGAGCTCCTACGAGCAAACCTCAAAGCCCACGGGGTACCGGTCTTTGATTCCCTGATTCGCCGCTCAGTAGGCTTCCCAAAGGCGGCCCTAGCAGGTGTCCCGTTACGGGACTTGACGGGGCGAGATCGCACCGCCTGGCTCGACTACCAGGCCCTCGGCGAAGAAATCATGACATACCTGCGCCATCTGGATCGGGTACGCCCCACACCGATGGTTCCCGTCGAAGACCCCATCCGGCTGCGGCATAAGGTGGCTGCTCGTACGGTCAGACCAGAACACGTCGCCCCCCCTCAAAGGGCGCCCCAGAGAGTGCCCCAGAGGGTGCCCCAAAGAACCCCGCAACGGGCTACGACCATTGCGCCTTTACCGTCTCCTGGCATTCCTGCGGCCCGTCGCGTTGCCCCGCCGATCAAACGACACACCCGTCCAGCGCCACCGCGCCTGCGTCATGACCGCCCCCGGCCACTGGTCCATCATTCTGCCGCCAGCTAGCGGTTCGCCTATCCCCGTCGGTGGTTCATGCCGTGACAGCAGCCTTAACCTATTGCTGAGCGGCGGCATGAACCGCTTTTCTCTTTCAAGACCGAACTAACAATGGTTTCGCTACAGCAGATAGAAGCGCACAAAGAAGGTTAAGAACAGCAGGTTACTAAAGATCAGTAGGCCCTGGGTGAATCGCGATCGCAACCACCGAAACACGTATACGCTGAGCCCTAGTGCCAGCCCTAGCTCAAACACAGCAAAGAACCGGCCCCCCTTGGCCGGATCCCAATAGGAGAGCGGACTCTCGAACCGATAGTTACTCAACGGCCAGAAATGTCGGTGGGCATCTTCGGCATGCGTGGGCAAATCCACCAGGCAGTGGAGAAAGACACTGGCACAGCAGACCGCCAACAGTGTCCCAAGCTGCCGAAATCGTTTTCGTCTTCTCAGCCAAAGGCCAATCCCTACCCCCAACAGCGCCAACGGAATCGAATTCCAAAAATCAAAGATATCTTGCCAAAACGGCTGGTAGTAAGCTTCATTCCAGATTTGGCTACTGGTCATGTCGGTGCCCAGGGTCGCCCAGCCAAAAAACACAAACATAGCTAAATCCGGGATCAGCCCACCCCAAATGATCGGACTATTCCAGCCCGGACGAGACTTTTTGCCTAACAGAGCCAGATTCAAGATGGCATGGGTCGGCGTATTCATGAATGCTGCGACGATACTACGACAGTTTTAACCCCACCCTAGCGCAGCCCGGTCACACCCTTGAACAAAACATCACCTATAGATAATCAGACTCGGCACAAACCGACAGCCACCGCCTCGTAGCTGGCTGTCTACGGCTTCATTTCCATCCCTTTATATCCACCATTAATCGTCAGAAAACACAATGAAATCTACCCCTGTTATCCTCGTGAGTCTCGGTGTGCTCGCGGGGGTCATGGCAGTCACTAATCCCAAACCCGACGCCTACACAGACTTTGCCGCCAAGACCATGACGACGGCCATGCAAGACGGTGTTTGCCAAAGAGAAGCCCTCGACGAATGGCTGGGCAAGCTGGGTGGCGGCCTTGGTGAAACCTGCGAAGTCTTGATTGGCAGCGGTGCTGGCTTACAGCAAACCGCCCTAAAAGACATCATAGCCAGCAATACCCAGGTCAAAAACTACGGCCTATTTACGACCTACACAACCACCACTCCCCTCGTGGATGACATCACGGCGGTCGGAGTATTTAACCGCTTTATTCTGCTGTAGCCATTTCGGGCTATATCCGGCAAGCTAAAGGAGCCTGCTCTCGCTTGCCGGTTTTCTTTCGTTTGCAGAGTTTATGGTTTCCTCCGCGCCCATTTATCTGGATGCCCATGCCACAACACCGGTTGACCCAAGGGTCCTGGACGCTATGCTGCCCTTCTTCACCGAACACTTTGGCAACCCTGGCAGCCTGAACCATGCCTTTGGCTGGACCGTGGAAGCAGCTGTTAACCAGGCAAGGGAGACGATAGCCCAGGCCATCCATGCAACACCAGAAGAGATTATTTTTACCAGCGGTGCTACGGAGGCTAACAACCTGGCCATTAAAGGCATTGCAGAAGCGTACTTTTCATCTGGCAAACACATTGTCACCGTCCAGACAGAACACAGCGCCGTGTTAGATCCCTGCCGCTACCTAGAAACGCTGGGGTTTGAGGTCACTTACCTACCGGTTCTGGACAATGGCTTGCTTAACTTGGCCACTCTGGAAGCGGCCCTTCGTCCCGATACCATCCTCGTTTCAGTTATGGCAGCCAACAACGAGATCGGGGTGTTGCAACCCTTGGCTGACATTGGCGCCCTCTGCCAAGCCAGAAATGTCCTCTTTCATACCGATGCAGCCCAGGCCATCGGCAAAGTGCCGCTAGACGTTCAGGCCATGAATGTCCACCTCATGTCACTCACGGCTCACAAAGTCTATGGACCCAAGGGAATTGGCGCACTTTACGTCCGACGGCGGCGCACGGAAAAAGGAGCGAAAGTGCAGCTCGCCCCTCAACTCCACGGCGGCGGTCAAGAACGGGGGCGGCGATCAGGGACCCTGTATCCACCTCAAATTGTGGGATTTGCCAAAGCGGTAGAACTGGGACTGGCCGAAATGACGACAGAGAAAACGCGTCTGACTCAGCTCCGCAACCACCTATGGTCTTTGATTAACGACCTGCCAGGGGTCATCCTCAACGGTCACCCTGATCAGCGCCTGCCGGGCAATCTCAACGTTAGCGTTACCGGGATAGACGGAGCAGCACTCCTCTTGGGGCTGCGCTCCACCGTCGCACTCTCCTCGGGCTCTGCCTGCAGCTCTGCCAAAACCGCACCGTCCCATGTCCTAACAACCTTAGGACGATCGCCTGAACTCGCCTATGCAACCCTCCGTTTTGGCCTAGGTCGAACAACCACAGCCCACGACATTGAACAGGTTGGACAGGCTGTGGTGGAAACGGTGAAATCACTGCGCCAGCTCCAGCCTAGCCCATAGGGCAATGCTAGCAGTCGTTAGCGCACCGCCAAAGTGGGGTGGCCTAAAGGCCCATGCTTGGGTTTGACCAATCCGCATGCGCAACGCCTCCACGCTCGGGTCAACGCAACCAGCCCCAGCTCCGCTAAAGCGGAGCTGGGGCTGAGACGAAGGCTTTTAGCCTACATTCCGCAGGTTGACAGTAGATAGCAAGGGTGCATTGTCGTAGAGTGATTCGAGCCCTCACGACAGTGGAAAC
>JBCBOC010000437.1:0-4302 GCA_039821475.1 Cyanobacteria bacterium J06632_22
ATGCCTACGATTCCCTAGGCCAGTACGAGCGGGCGATTCAAAGCTACCAGTCTGCATTGACTACCTTTCAGGACATTGGAGATCGCACTAGTGAAGGCATAACCCTTGCCAATATTGCTCATCTCCTCAAAGAACAAGACCAGCCGGAACTCGCCATTCTCTTCTACAAGCGCTCCCTCAACGTGCGCGAAACCATCCGCGGCGATATCCGAGGTCTCTCCACCGATCTGCAACAATCCTTCACCGATACCATTGCGGACGACTACCGCGCCCTAGCTGATCTCCTTCTGCAACAAAACCGCATCCCCGAGGCCCAGCGGGTGCTCGACTTGCTTAAGGTGCAAGAGCTGGACGACTACCTGCGCGACGTTCAGCGCAGCAGCAACACTGAAGCGGGTGTGGCCTACCAGCAGCCGGAACAGCGTATTCTCGACCTGTATGTCGAAGTCATCCTCGCGGCGGAAGAGCTGGCCCAGCTCGAAAACATTCCCCCACCGCAGCTAACGCCAGCGCAGCGCACTCGCCTAGACCAGCTCCAGGCTCAACAAGATGAGATTTCTCGCAGCTTTTCTGACTTTTTGGCCCTGCCTAAAGTTGTCGAAGCGTTGGACGAGCTGAAGCTGGACGGTCAGCCGCTGCATCCCGAAACCTTTACAGATCTCGTCGATGACCTGGCGGAACTGCCTACCCGCAGCGTGCTGCTGTACCCGCTGATTTTAGAAGACCGCTTAGAGCTGGTGCTGGTCTCCCCCGATGGCACCACTGCCCGTAAGCCCGTTCCCGTGAGCGCTACCGACCTGACCCAGGCCATCGCTGACTACGGCCAAGCGCTCAAGGACTACCGCAGCGACCCCTACCCCCTGGCACAGCAGCTCTACTCTTGGCTGATTGCCCCACTGCAAGCAGAACTCAACGCCATCGGTACAGAGAACATTATCTACGCCCCCGACGGGGCGCTGCGCTACATTCCCTTAGCGGCCCTGCATGACGGGGAACGGTGGCTGGCGGAACGCTATAGTTTTTCTCACATTACTGCGGCCTCACTCACTGACTTTACCGATGCCCCCACGGACGAACTGCGGCTACTCGCCGGGGCCTGCGTCGACTGTTCTTTTAGCTTTGACGTGCTAGGCCGCACCTTTAGCTTTGCCGACCTGCCCTTTACCGAGCCGGAGGTGAGCCTGCTTTCGACGCTGATTGATGACAACAATGTGCTGCTAAATCAGGCGATGAGTCCTGAAGAAATAAAATCTCAGATGGGCTACTACAACATTTTGCATTTGGCGACCCATGCGGCCTTTGTGGAAGGTAATCCAGAAGAGTCGTTTATTGTCTTTGGTAACAACAGCCGCCTGAGCTTGGCAGACCTCAACAACTGGCAAATCCCAGGAACAGAGCTGGTGGTGCTGAGCGCCTGCGAGACGGCGGTGGGCAGTGCCCAGCTGGGTGACGGTCGAGAAGTGCTGGGGCTGGGGTATCGGATGCAGACGGCGGGGGCCAAGTCTACCTTGGCTTCACTGTGGGCGGTGAGCGATGGGGGCACCCAGGTGCTGATGAATGCTTTTTACTCAGCGCTCAGTCAGGGACTGACCAAGACCGAAGCCCTGAAAGCGGCTCAGCTCGCGTTACTAAACGACGATTACAGCGCCGTTGGTGGTCAACGGGCCGAGCTGACGGTAACGAGCCTTGACGGGGAGCCGCTAGCGCCCGCAGACGACCTGAGCCATCCTTACTTTTGGGCACCGTTTATTTTGATTGGCAATGGGCTGTAGCGTGGGCGGCGGCGCCGCGGCGGGTTCCCAAGGCGGAGACTAGGGACGAGGCGTTAGACGATTACTCGGCAGACTCAAAATATTGGCTCACGGCATCTAGCTGTTGTTGCAGTTCGTCGGGTAAGCGGCGGGCAATTTTGCGTTTTGCCATGTCAACGGGGACTAGGGTGACGTTTGCCGTCACACACAGTTCATCGGTATCGGCATTGCGGATTTCGTAGGTCCATAGCATGCGGACACCCTTGGCAGTGGGGCGGCCTTTGACGACCCCCGCCATACCCAAACGGAGGGCCTGGTGGTAGCGCAGTTGTAAATCGACGACAGGCAAGTCGTATCCAGCGGCCACAAATGACTCAAAACTGAGGCCGTGCTGGCGCAGGCAGTCTACCCGTAATGACTCCATCCACTGAATGTAATTACCGTGCCAGACGACACCGCTGTAGTCGGTGTGGTGGGGCTGAACGCGGATGGGATAGTCAAACCAATAGGGCATGAATAGAGATTCGCCAAACACCACAAAACAATATGACACTTAATGTCATTTCGTGAACCTGCAAAAAGTTTGCTAAACCCAGCTGCCTATTATTTATAAAGCAGGCCAATAAACCTTTGCCACGTCCAGAACTGGAGTTTTCCTTAGGGAAAAGCTATAGATTTCAGGCTGTACGCGATTTGTATCTGTAGGTTTCAAGCTGAACGTGGTTTAGAGGCTCTCAGCGTTAACCGTATCAAGATTGGGCACATGATCGAAAAGATTCTTTTGGCGGACTCGGGTTCAGGTAATACCCAGGCGATGGTCAAGGCGCTGATGGAGATCCCTTCAATTCAGAGGGCGCAAACGACGGTTCTCCATGTGGTTAAACCCCAGGCCGCGGCCGAGAAGATGGCAACGAGTTGGGCTGAAGGAGGTGAGAAGCTGGCGACGGCTATCGGTACCCTAAATTTGGATCCAAGTAAGGTTAATGCGGTGCTGCGGGAAGGTGACCCCAAGGATATCGTGTGCAAGGTGGCAGACGAAATTGACACGGACCTGATTGTCATGGGGTCTCGAGGGTTAAAGGGCCTAAAGGCCATTCTGGGTAATTCGGTGAGTCAGTATGTCTTTCAGCTGTCGTCTCACCCGATGCTGCTGGTCAAGGATGACCTGTACAGCATCAAGCCAATCAAGCGCATTCTAGTGGCGATTGACAAGTCGGACTCGGCCAAGAAGAGTCTTGAGGTTGCCGTGGGTCTGGCGCGGGACATCAAGGATAGTGAGCTGATCTTGGTGCACACGCTGTCGAATTTGCGGAATAGTGTGCAGGACACGATCTCGGCTAACCCTGCTACTGATCCAGTCCTGGCACCGGCTATCGCTGAGGCCAAGAAGTACGGCTTGAAGTACCGCTGTGTCGCCCCCGAAGGTAAGCCCGGCGCGCGGTTATGCGAGCTGGCCGATGACCTCAACGTGCATCTGATGATTCTGGGGTCGCCGGATCGTCGTCCGTCAATTGCTAAGGGCATGCCTGATTTAGACCGGCTCCTGGGTGAGTCGCTGTCGGACTATGTGCGGGTTTATGCGCCGTGTCCGGTGCTGTTAACCCGGATCGCGGATTAGCGAATCGACGCTTGCAACGCTTCTTCATGACGTAACGGTTCGTTATGGAACCGGCACATTAGAATTACGAATCTGTCAAAATGAATACAGAAACATGCGTGACTTTGGTGGGTAACCTCCCTCTTAAGTTACGCATAGCAGCCGCCAAATCCTAAGGACGAGGCAATACTGCTATAACTGCGCTGCCATAACTTGGCGTCAATGGCGCAGTCTGCATAGACCTTTGTGCATAGACCTTTGACGGGGGAATGTCATGAACGCTGAGCTATTTCAAGGATTGGAAATTGTCCTGGTTGTGACCGTGACGTCGGTGTTGCTGATGCCGGCATTGCTATGGGTGTTGCCTGACCGGTTTCATCCTGAGCATGAGGCCTAACCGTTTACTAACGCTAAAGATGGCAGGAGCGTGAGGCAGGCCTGTTTCTACTCCGTTGTCGCGCCCCTACTCTGTAGGGGCGTTTTTATTTGGGGTGCTGTTGGTGCTAGTGCCTGAAAAGGCTTGCTGCCAGCCATGGCGGATTTGGGGGATCTGGTATTGCCAAAACCATTGGGTGCGAACCCAGGCCAGGGAGAGGTTGATGGGTAGGGTGAATTCGAGTAGACCGTTGCGGCGGAGGGTCTGGATGTAGGCGTCGAACTGCGATCGTAATAGGTCCATACCGAGGATGTAGTCTGGCAGGCCGATTTGGGGTTCGAGGTCGCGGAGGTGCTCGACCCGGACGCGGAAGGCGGTGAGGGAGGTGCGGAAGGCCTCGTCGCGGAGTTGGCCTTGACGGCGGTAGGCGTTGAATTGGGTTTGGAAGGGGTTTGGGGTTGGAGATGCCATAGGTTTGGGCTCCAATAAGTGATGGTTCTAAATCTTACTGCGTTGGCCTCTGTTTGGGTTGATAGGGAGTTGGAGATTCTGCGTGGGGTCAACTCCGTAGTCCCCAC
>JBCBOC010000458.1:0-4078 GCA_039821475.1 Cyanobacteria bacterium J06632_22
CTCTTCGATCTAAGGCATGAGGGATGCTCAGACTTAGGAGCTTAAGCAGCGTAGCGAAGGCTCTACCGCCCGTAATCAGCATTCCCACTAGGATTCTGGGAAAATCAAATTTCTTCCGTTTGTCCCAGGACAGTGACGTTAGCGCTGAGATCTCGCACTGACGACTTCGCACTGACGACTTCGCACTGGGGCCTCACGCTGAGACTTCGTGCTGAGACCTCGTGCTGGGGGCTACGGCTTAGGCCACGCCTCGACGTTGTACCAAGACAGGCTTGAGGCCAGCAGCTTTGGCGCCCTCAAAGTCCTCTGCCGGGCTATCGCCAACGTGCCAGGCATGGGCGGCTGGGCAATGATGCTTTTGTAGGGCAGCCGCGAAGATACGCCCATCGGGTTTGGCGGCACCGACTTCCGTGGAAATGGTGATGGAGTCGAAATATGCCCTGAGCTCTAGGGTTTCTAAGACCGTGTACAGACGCGAATCAAAATTGGAAATGACGCCTAGGGGAATCCCCATGCCCTGCCAGCGTTCTAATGCATCTACGGTATCCGAGTAGACGACCCAGGGCGCCGCTGTAGTGAAATGCTGATACACCTCACTAAAAAAGGCGTCGAAGTTGCTGAACTGTGCCAAGGCCTCAACCCGTTCAAAGGTTTCCGCGGCGACAGCTTTCCACCAACGGTATTCTAGATGGGGAATATCAGTCTTCGGAGCATTGGGGAAAGCCATGCGGGGCGCTGTTTTGAAGCTGCGATAGAACGCCTTATCCAGGGCTTCCCGGTCAGTGTCGACCCCAGCCTGTTGAGCCAGTTCACCATAGATATGACCCACGCTATCCCGCACGCCAAAGAGCGTACCGACGGCATCTAGGAAAATGACCTGGGGTTGGGACATGGGGCAGGGTGAGTTGGGTAGAAGCTGATGGGGCATGGCATGGGACAGTGCTCCTAAACCGATAACAGGTCCCGCAACGGCTGCGAGATCCAGTTCAGGCCAACCCGCATCTGGTGTTCGAAGGTGGGCATGCGATAGAGATACGTCAGACGCCGCAGCAGGTGGGCCGGTAGGCCATCGAGCTTGACCCCGAGCCCCGTGAGGGTAGCACTTTCGCTACCCAGAGTCATCATTTCACCCAAATGCTGATAGCGGAACGGCAGCAATGGACGGTCGGATAGCGAGGCCCAAATATTCCAGGCGGCATAGTCGGCTTGCTGCAGCGCGGCCTGAGCCGTCGGCGGTACCGCATTGCCCTCGGCGTCTACCCCAGTGGCCAAGTCCCCCAGCGCGTAGATGGTGCTGTTGCCCTCACTTTGTAAGGTGGGTGTCACCTGCAGCTGTTGACGGTCGTTGTGGGGTAGCGGTAAATCGGCCACCAATGGGCTAATACGGTTGCCGACGGTCCACAGCACAATGTCAACCGGTAGGGTATCGAGCTGGTCTTTATACTTCAGGGTCAGGCTGTCGGCGGTGATTTCTGTGACGGTCGTTTCGTAGTCGACCCAAATGCCCTTGTCAGACAGCGCGGCTAGGGCCGCTGTCTGGTTGAAGTCCGGAGAGTTTTGAAGGATTTCGCTGCCGCGTTCGATGATGCGGAGTCGCCCCTTGTCGCCCAAGCGTTCGGCCAATTTACAGGCCAATTCAACGCCGCTATAACCACCGCCGACAATCGCTACGCGGACTTTATCGACTTGGCTGCTTTCTAGCTGGCGGAGCTTGTCTTGGAGCTGGTAGGCATCCGCTAGGGCGCGAAAGGCGATAGCGTGCTCCTGAACCCCAGGGGCCATGTCCATCGGGGTCTCGCCGCCGAGGGCCAGAACGAGCCGGTCGTAGTCGAGGGTTTGTCCAGACTGGAGCTGAACCCTTTGGGCCTCGGGTGTGATCGTGGCAACGCCATCGCGACAGAACTTAACACCGGTATTGCTCAATAACTCTTCGTAGGGCGGGGCAATTTCCCAGGTTTGCAATTCGCCGGTGACCAATTCGTAGAGCAGCGGTAAAAAGACAAAGCGATCGCGTTGATCCACTAGGGTAATGTCGGGTTGAGTGTCCCAGTTCAGCTTGCTCAGGGCTAGGGCGGTATATAAGCCACCAAAGCCGCCGCCGAGGATCACAATTCGATGGGTCATAGGAGAAGGCCGCGAAAGCTTGGAGAAGTATGGATGGGTAGCGCTGGCTCAGCGCGGTTTCTAGGATAACGCGCCCACCGGTGTCGGGTGAAATGACGCAAAGGTGGCGGCCTACTCTAGTGCTGCAAGTTGCGCTTGGAAATACTCCTGGCGGTAGTCTAAGGCCTCTGCAAAGGCCAGGCCGGCTTGAAAAGCGACCCGAGCGTTGTCCAGTTCGTTGAGTGCCGTGTAAATTTGGCCCAGTTCGTCGTAGGCCAGCAGAATGCCGTAGTGGTTGTAGGATTGCTGCTCGACCCGGACCAGCAGGTTGTAAATGGTGATGGCGTCGCGGAGCTGGCCTAGATCGCGGTACAGGTCGCCCAGGTCTTGCAGGACTTCGCTTGAGTAGCCGTATTGTTGGAGCTGCTGGGCCGTACGGTAGGCCAATTGGTAATACTCCACCGCCCGAGGATAGTCCGCCACCGCTCGATAGTTGCGTGCGATCGCAATCCCGACCGGGACCTCTGCGTCTGCCAGGTCGGCGGCCCGGTATAGTCCCAGCAGCCGCTGCTGGTGCGGAATCGCGGCGGCATAGCGGTCGTTTTGCTGATAGCTGTAGATCAGCTGCGCTAGCAGGGTTCGCTCCTGGGCAGGGCTGTTGCGGATGGCCGCATCGGCCACGAGTGACTCGTAGACCCCTGCGGCTTTGTCAAACTCAAACCAGGCTAGGTAGGCTGCACCCAGATCGGCTAAGTGCTGACGTTGGGTGACCCCGTCTCCCCGAGCAGCGGCTTGGTCTGCCAGCCCCTGGGTAATGTCAATCACGGCCGCCTCATCTCGCACCATAATAAACAGCGCCAGCAGCCGCTCGACATCTACCGCGATTGCCTCGGACTGGGTGGCGTTGTTCCAAATGACGCGCAATCGTTGGGTCAATAGCTGTAGTTCTGGCCCCCGCTGGTTATTCCAGACCACAGGGATCACCCGTTCTAGGGCCGTGAGCTCGGCTTCGAGCCCGAGAACCCGCCGCAGCCGCACCTCCCGTAACCACAGCTCAAAGGCCTCATCGGTAGCACCCTCCTCCTCTGAGTCCAACAGTGCCTGGGCTCTGGCATCGAGGTTATCTAGGGTCTCACCGAGCTGATAGAGCTCTAACGGGCTCAGGCTGCGATCGACTTCGGGCTGAGGTAAAGCCGGATCGCGGGGGCGGTCAACCAGTGGACTCGAGAGAAATTGCTGTAGCTGATTCGGATCGAGCCGCTGGGCATAGCTCGCCGAGCCATGACTGCCCCACAGCAGCAGCGCGGCCAAGAGTCCCAGGCCGGCCTGACCGCAGCGAGTGCGGAAGCAAAATGGAGTCAAATGTAACTTATGTGACACATTCATTTGCAGAACTTTACGGTGCGTCGTGCGCTCACTGCCAGCCGCTATCGAGCCCATTCTAGCCGATGGGCTTACCGGCAGGTTGGCACGATCCGGTCAGGGGCGGGCCTGTCAGCCCTGTAAGACCCCGCAATCCTGTAATCTGTAGTTTGCGCCTGACGCTAGAACCTTGAGAGAGGCTACCTTGCTCAGTTCACTGCAACAGGGTGCTGCAGCTTCGTAATGACAGGCTGCTGTATGAGGCTGATTCTGGTCTTGAATCTACCCAGATTTTTTCAGTGCTCGGGGTTTTTAACAACGTCGCCAGTAAATCTGCCCCCCGTTAATTTGTCTGTTGGTCTCTACTTAGACCGTTTCGAACCCTTCGCTGACACCGTTTTATTGCTGCGTTATTGCCGCGTTTTTGTCTATGTCCACTTCTTCCACTGTTGCCACCCGTACCATTCGCATTGGTTCTCGTAAAAGTCAGCTCGCGCTGGTGCAAACCCATTGGGTTCGCGATGAGCTAAAAAAACAGTTTCCCGACATTCACTTTGAAGTGAAAACTATGGAAACTCAGGGTGACAAGGTTTTAGATGTCTCTCTATCAAAG
>JBCBOC010000742.1:0-2384 GCA_039821475.1 Cyanobacteria bacterium J06632_22
CCATTCATAATGCTGTAGACCTACAGTATTATGAATGGGACGACGGGCCACTTTTGAGACAGGCAGTGGGGCTGTCAACGTCTTCTCAGAGGTCCGGTCAATGTTGCAGAATGAAAAATTGTGCTTCTGCCCGGCTTGCGTTCCTATAGAACGGTCGTAAGGGAGTACGTGTCCCTGCTTGATTTTCTGCCTTGTCCTATCCACCGCCGTTGCCCAATACCGCTGACGCCCTCAAACCCCATAGCTGGCCGTTTGATGCGGCACTGCTCCCCGTTGAAGCCCATTTGGTCGGCGGCAGCGTTCGTGATGCGCTGCTGCATCGTCAGGCTGACTACCTGGACTTAGATTTTGTCCTGCCCCAGCGGGCGATTGCCACCGCCAGTCGGATTGCGAAGCACTACAAAGCCGGATTTGTAGTGCTGGATGAGGAAAATCAAATTGCCCGGGCGGTATTTGACCAGGCCACCATTGACTTTGCCCAGCAGGTGGGGCCCACCCTGGAAACGGATCTACAGCGGCGCGACTTTACCATCAATGCGATCGCATACCACCCGCCCACCGATCAGCTGATTGATCCTCTGGGTGGTATTGATGACCTGAAGCAACAGACCCTGCGGATGGTTTGCCCGGATAACCTGGCGGAAGATCCGCTGCGCCTGCTGCGGGCTTACCGTCAGGCCGCCCAGCTTGGCTTTCTGATTGATACTGAGACGCGTCAGACCATTCGCCAGCTCGCCCCGCTGCTCAAAAATATTGCAGCTGAGCGGGTACGCCATGAACTCGATGCCCTGTTGAGTAAGCCGAAGGGGACTGCCTGCCTGCGTCTGGCCTTTGAGGACGGCTTACTGCGCGATTGGCTGCCCCACCTGACCGAGGTGCACTTTCAGGCTTTAGCATCCGTGGACCAGGCGCTGGGGGACTTTGCCGCGCAGACGGACTTTTGGCATCAGTTGTACGCCTGGCCACAGCCGGTGCCGCCGGGACATTACCGTAGTTGGGTCAAGGTCGCTAAGCTGTTCTGCTTAGTCCAAGGCACCGAATCCGATGCCGAGGCGCTGCTGTCCCACCTCAAATACAGCCGTCATGAAATTCAGGCCGTGCTTAAGGTGATGCGAGGACAGCCTTATACCGAAGCACTGCTCGGGGGAGAACTCTCTCGAGAAAAACTGTTCTTTTTCTTTAAAGCGGTGGGTAAAAGCTTTGCTGCGGTTGCGCTGACGACCGTTGCCCAGGGGTACCCCCTCAAGCAAATGTTATCCATGGTCGCGCAGTACGAAAATCCTGACGATCCGCTAGCCCACCCCAAGCCGTTATTGACCGGTCGCGATCTCATGCAGCAGCTCAATCTAACGCCCGGGCCACAAATCGGCCAGCTGCTGACAGCCGTTGAACAACAACAGGCCAAAGGGTCGATAACGACGGCGGACGAGGCATTAGCCTGGGTGCAGGAACAGCAAGAGCCTGAACAGCCATAGATTATTCCACTAATCACGGTTCAAGGGCGGGGGCGTAGAAGCCCAAGTTGTTGGCCACCGGACGTTCAAAGCCCGGAATTTTGGCATGGATGGCGGCATTTAATAGCGCTGGCCCGTTCTCCGTCGCAACCGCTAGGGTGGTCGAACCACCACCATCCAATCGCATGGCGGTGGTTGCACCTAAGTCTCTTAGGATAAGGTAAATGTCTTCTAGGCGCGTGCCCTCACTGTATAGGGGCTGTTTACCGTCACTAAGAATGAGCCAAAGCCTGTTGCCCGTTTCATCTAGCGCAACAATATTCATGGGATAGGCCTTGTCGTTGGGGGAGCGACCCTCTAGTACCCTAGCGAGCGCCTCCCGAGGTTCTCCATTTTGGAGCAGCATAGCGTCACCACTAACGGCCTGGGTTGTGCCCCCAGGACAGCTGCCATCAGGCTCGATAACAGCCCGTTGAGCTAGAAAACAGAGGGCGGGCCAGTCGGATTCCGGCAGGGACACCGACTGACCATTTGCGATCGCAACCCCTACCATATTCACCGTCTCACCCGATCGCGGCCCATAGTTCCAGGGCGTTACCTCCTGAAAAGGATAAAAATAATTGGCGTTAATAGCGATCTGTAGCTGATGGGTGTTCAGAAATTCTGAGGTGCGCTGGGCCGTAGTCTCGTAGACATCCAGCCGGTTAGCATTGGGTGTGGCCGCCTCAGCACCCGCAGTGACGAGCGGACGCAACCCCGGCGTTGTCAGGTCAATATCGAGGATATGTACCACCTGCGGAAAAGACTGATCGGTCACCTGACGACTGTAGGTAATTCCCTGGAACAGGGGACGTTGATTAATGTTGGTTCTACGGTGGCGCGTTAGGGTCGTGCTACCGTAGGCCGCCAGCGGGAGCAGCAGCACCAGCC
>JBCBOC010000429.1:0-4379 GCA_039821475.1 Cyanobacteria bacterium J06632_22
CACCAATGGGGCTATTTCCCGAAGATTAGATCCTGAAAGTTAGGTCCCGATCGGGACGTAGCCTACTCCATCGTCCGGGCCAGCATATGGGGGCTGGGCCGATTTTACAGGTTGGCAGCGATGCCCTGTCGTCAACTGTGATGACGTTACCGTTGGACTGATGTCTGGCGTGTATGGCGCTGAAACGCAACAAACAGATCTAGTGGTCTGTCAACACGAAGAATTAGGGTCGGCGATGACGGTGAAATAGAGCGGTAGTGAAATAGTCGAAGGTCTTTACGTCAAAGGTGCTTAAGGCCAAACGCTAATTACCACTCACTACTTCACTAGCTTTGCCCGAATCTTTAGCTTTGACGCTGCACTAGTCTGGTTCTCTCAAAGACTGACGTTATCGGTTCGATCAGTCTGACGGACGAGCTTGAGAAAAATATCGGTCAGGGCCGCTTGGTCCTGACTCACGGATTGTAGGGGTAAGGGGTCCAGTATGCTTAAAATCTGATAAAGCTCGCTGGGTTCACCCGAAAATACAATGTCATTTCCCGTTAGCGTTGCACCGAATTGAGTGAGTTTTTCTCGTCGAGTTGGATCCAACGGTGCGCCGGGAATAATTCGATAAGCAGAGCCAGAAAACTGTTGAATGAGCCGTTGAGTAGACTGTTCTGCAATGATTTGGCCCTGCCGGATGACAGCGACTCTGTCGGAGAGTTCTTCGGCGACATCGAGCTGGTGGGTGGTGAGTAAGATAGCGCAGCCGGAGGCTGCAATGTCTCGCACCAGCTGCTTTACGGTTTCACTGGCTTCGACATCTAGCCCGAGGGTGGGCTCATCTAACAACAACAGTTTTGGCTGGTGAATTAACGCCACGGCAATGGCAAGCTTTTGCTGCATGCCGCGGGAGAGTTTTTGGACAGCGGTCTTTCGTTTCTCCGTCAGTCCAAACTGTTCGAGGAGCTGCTCACTCCGTTGTTGAATCAGGCGCCTAGGCACCTGCCGCAGTCCACCAAAGTACGCCAAATTTTCGAGGGGGGTGAGTCGCCAGTAAAGGTTGCGGTTGCCTTCTAGCACCGCGCCGACCTGCCGCAGCGCTGCTGGTTTTTGATGGGGGTTGAGGCCAACAATTCTGACCTGTCCACTATCGGGACGGATCAGGCCACAAATCATTTTAATCGTGGTGGTTTTCCCGGCCCCATTGGGCCCCAAAAAGGCCAGTACGTCACCGGCATCCAGCGTCAGCGTTACGCCTCGAACCGCCTCAAAGCGTCGCTTGCCTCGCCCGTAGACCTTGGTGAGCTGGTGCGCGACTAAGGTGCTTGGAAGGGTTGGGTTGGGCCCCAGGGGTGGGGCTGGTTCGGGGCTTGAATTTGGGGGCGCAGGAGTCGGAGACATGGTGGGGGCCACTTCTGCGTGGCACGGTTATTCGTTACAATAGTTTACATATAAAACAGTTTGGCAATCATCTCATATCAGTAGCATGTTCTTGTTTAACAACAGTGGACCCATATTACGCTGGAAGCAGGCAGCGCTTGATGTTCAGGACCTCTGCGGTCTCATTACACTGCATTGGCGGTGGGGCAGTAGAACCGTGCTGCGGCATCACTTTACTCGGATTGATCAGGTTTTTTTGGTGTGGGGCTGGGTCACGGCCTGCATTTTTTTAACGGCTCAGTTTTTACCCATCAGTTGGACGGTGCAGGCTGGGTTATGGTCTGGACTCACCCTGACCGGCATTGTAACGATGATTCGACTGGCTTGGTTTTGGGTGCAGGTCGAGCGACTGCGTTGGGTGATTTATCTATGGAGTGGGCTCATGCTGCTGGGTGTGCTGGTCACGACCTGGGGAATTTTTGGCGGCGTGGGTTTGATTCTGCTGAATCTATGCGCGCTGTGGCTGCTGCTGTGTGCGGTGGGCTATCTCATCATGGGGTTGGGGATGCAATCGCGCAGTTTTTTGGCTGCGGCTCTGGTGCATAGCTTGAGTGTACTTACCCTGGCACCGGCGTGGCAGTTTTTAACAACAGCGGTGGTAATGGCGGGGAGCTTGTTGCTGTTTGCCTGTGTGCAGTGGGATATGCGGCTGCCGGTTAAGCCAGATATGCTGTCGGAAGAAGACATTGCCTTTAATCAGTCACAGCAGGCGCTGCGGCAACTGTAAACACGGTCATAGCTGTACGGGAGGTGGCAAGGTGGGATTAAAAGCGCTGATTTTTGATGTGGATGGCACGCTGGCGGAGACCGAGCGGGATGGCCATCGGGTGGCCTTTAACCGCGCGTTTCAGGCGGCAGGTTTGCCCTGGCAGTGGTCTGTGGCGGAGTATGGCAGGCTGCTGGCGATTTCGGGGGGTAAGGAGCGGCTGCGTCACTATATTGAGACCGTTCGGCCTAGCGGCTTTGAAACCAGTGACCTGGATGGTTTTGTGAAGGATATCCATAGGGCCAAGGGGCAATTTTATTTAGATCTGATCGGGTCAATTCCCCTGCGGCCTGGGGTGCGGCGGCTGATTAATGAGGCGCGAGCGGCGGGGGTACGGCTTGCGATCGCAACCACGAGCTCACTACCGAGCACCCTAGCTCTGCTCACAACCGTCCTCGACCCCGACAGCCCTAGCTGGTTCGACATCATCGCTGCTGGGGACGTGGTGCCCTACAAAAAGCCCTCGCCAGGTATCTATTACCATGCCCTGACACACCTGGACCTGTCTGCCCGTGAGTGCATCGCCATTGAAGACACCCACCACGGCCTAGTGGCCTCCACGCGCGCGGGGCTACGAACGTTGGTGACTGTGAATGACTACACCATAGATCAGGACTTTCGCTTGGCTAAGGCAGTGGTGAATAACTTGGGCGAGCCAGAGCAGCCCTTTGAACTGTTGGCTGGGGAGTTGACGGGGCAATGGTTCAAGTTGGCCGATGCAGATGCGTTATGCGACATGAGATAGTCCTGTTTTGCCTGGACTGTAGTTGTATGTAAGGGATGTACGCACATTAAGAACGTTTGATGGGGCAAGCTAAACCTCGGGCGTCTTATGAACGTATTTATTGCGGTGCCTGCCAGCTCAATTTGTACGGCGATGAACTCATCTCGTAATTTTCAATTTCTAGTCAGCCACGATGCAGAATTAGTGGCGTTGGGAACCTTTGCCGAGCGCTACTACGCTGAAGATCCCAATACCTGCTCCATTAAGCTACGCCAGTATGCAGAATTGCTGGCGCAGTTGACGGCTGCTCATGAGCGGCTGACGGTCTACTCGGGACAGTCACAAAATGACCTGCTACGCCAGCTCAAACGGGTGGGGTTGTCTCCACGGGTGCTGGATTTATTCCACTGGCTGCGTAAAGACGGTAACGATGCCGTCCATGAACGCATTGGGAGCCAGCGTCTGGCCCTCAAGCATTTGCAGTACGCCCATCGCCTGGCAATTTGGTTTCACAAGACCTATGGTGAGCCCACCTTTCAGGCTCAGCCGTTTGTGCCGCCACCGGTCAAAACCGCTGATGCTCAGTTAGCGGCAGAACTTGAGCAGCTGCGTCAACGGGCTCAGGTCAATCAACAAACTGCGGAATCGGCCCAGGCGGTGGCTCAAGAAGAGGCTAAGCGACGGCAGGCTGCAGAAAAACATGCAGCAGAGCTGAAAGAAAAGCTAAAGGCGTTGCAGGCAGCGGCGGCCAACCAAACGCCTCAACAGCAGAAGGAAATTCGGCAGCGGAGCCAAACCTTTGCGGCTGCCATTTCCCTTAACGAAGGGGAAGTGCGACAGCTGATCGACCAGCAACTGCAAAAGGTGGGTTGGGAAGCGGATACAGCCAATCTGCGCCACTCCAGAGGGACAAAGCCTATCGTAGGACGCAATATTGCGATCGCAGAGTACCCCCTCAATAACAACCGCCGTGTGGACTATGCCCTGTTTGTGGGTACCAAGCTGCTAGCGGTGCTCGAAGCCAAGGCCGAAGATGCCGCCCAAGCCCAAGCCCAAACCAGCGTCTACGTCAAAGACGCTGCGGGCGACTACAACGTCTTTCCCTTTGCTTTTTTTAGTGACTACTACACCACCTACTTTTGGGAGATGGGCACCGCCAATAAGCGGCTGGTATCCGGCGTCTTTGCCCCAGAAGATTTAGAACGGCTGGCCCATATTCGCCAGCACCAGTCCCCATTTGCCTCGGTACAGCCCAACCTCAAGATTGCCGACCGTACCTATCAGCTAGAGGCCATCCAGCGCATTGGCGAAGCCTTTGAAGCAGGGAAGCGGCGAGCGTTGCTGGTGATGGCCACGGGCACCGGTAAAACCCGTACGGCGATGGCGCTAATCGAGCTTTTTTTACAGACGGGGCAGGCATTAAAGGTGCTGTTCGTGGCCGATCGCGATGCGCTGGTCACCCAG
>JBCBOC010000372.1:0-4775 GCA_039821475.1 Cyanobacteria bacterium J06632_22
ACGGACAGCACCCCGATCAGCTGGCCATTCTCATCGAGAATCGACTTATTCGCCCAGGCAATCCAAAGGCGCTGGCCATCTTTACAGCAGTTTTCGTTCTCATTAAAGATAAATTTCTCTGGATAGTCGCAAATCTCCTCCATTAACAGGGCGAGATCTCGTCCGGTTGACTCGGTTAGGGGAACGATGCTGTCGGTAATGGGTCTCCCGATCATCTCGTCGGGGGTAAAGCCAAAGAGCCGCTGACCGTAGTCATTCATGAACAGGACAGTGCCGTCGGTATCCCACTTGAGAATGATGGAATTAGCTGCCTCGACCAGCAAACGATAGTCCGCCTCACTCTGGCGCAGCGCTTGCTCGGTGCGTTCTCGCTCAGTCCATCGTCGGGTAATGTCGCGATAGCTCCAGACCTGTCCAACAATGTTCGCCTCCAAATACTGGGGCTGAGAATGGCATTCAAAAATCCGACCGTCCTGAAGCCAAACTTGCTTAAATGTGTCTCTCTGAGATGCTCCAGGCTGGGAAGAGTCAGTCTGAGAAGACTGGTGCTGAACAGTGTCCACCCAAGTCATAAAGCCTTCAGGGTCAAGGGTTTGAGCCGCCATATACTGAAGCCGTTCCCTGGGGTTGGCACAGGGAACAATCAAATCCGCCCGCAGATCCCACATTTGCAGCAGTCTTTGATTGTGGAAGCAAACGCGATGGTTGAGGTCGACCACGCAGAGTCCATCGGCAAGAGACTCCAGCGTCGCCGCTAGCTGGGCGACGCCCTGGCTGGTGAGATCTGTACCTGCTGTGAGCGCGTTTTTCACCGTCGTACATGATTGATCGCCTGTAGGAATCCTATCGCTGAACCGGGAAGAACTCGGGAAGATGGCTCAGGGTTTGGCCAACGCACTGGGCAACTGTTGAACCGCACTGCGGTAGAGATCAAACAGGGTTGGAGTCTCGTCAGAAGAAACTGCGATCGCACCCTCAAACTCAGGCTGTAACCGTTCGCCGTTGGGCAAAACCACAATCAGCCGTCGCAGCGCCTGCTGCAGCGGTTCCAGGTAGGCTTGCGCCTCTGCCAGCGTAAACAGGGATAGCCCCACCACAAACTCGCCGTTCTCCCAGTAGGCCACCGTATCCAGGTGGGGCAGGCTGCTGCGCAAGCATTGCCCCCAGGCCGCTAAAATTCGGTGGCAGCCCTCGTGACCGTAGCGAGGGTACAAGTCGGCAAACCCCACTAAACGAAAGAGCGCCAGGCAGGCGGGCTGGCCCTGAAAGAGCTGCTCCAAAACGGGCTTAACCGTCTGATAATCGGGCAGACGCGTCGTCGGCTGCGGTGCGTCCCGGCGGCGGCGCTCCAGCCGATTGAGAATGCGGGTCAGCAGTTCGGGGCCAACGATAGGCTTTGACAGATAATCATCAGCCCCGGTTCGAAACATCTGCTCCACCGTTTCAGCATCCCGATGGGCCGTGAGGAAAAGCACGGGCAAATGCTGCCACCGCGGATCGATGCGGACCGCCTGGCACAGCTCAATGCCCGTAAAGTTAGGCATTTCCACATCCAAAATCAGCAAATCAGGCTGGGTGGCTGTGAGTACCTGCCAGAACTGCTGGGGATCATCCAATCCGGTAACGGCAATCCCCCAAGGCTCCAAAAGCGCCTTCAACGCCTTCAACACCAGCGGGTCGTCATCGACGGCCAGCAGTTGAGCCGTCTGCCGACGGCGACGAATCGGCGCAATGGCCTCCCTCACTTGCTGGGGCGTTACAGGTTTGATCAATAGCCGCTGCACCCCCGTCTGGGCCAGGGCGACCCGATCCATCAGGCTATCGCCTGACACCAAGGCCACGGTAGGCGTTGCAGCGACCTGACGGAGCACATCGAGGCTGGCAGCCCACATTGATGCAGCCCCAATATCCAGGATCAGCATCCCCGGCAGCGACGATTGCAGGGCCGTCTGCACAGCCTCCAGACGGGGAAAGTGCTGCCAGCTCATCTGGCCCTGCAGCGCCTTTGCCAGTGCCTCGTCAGCGGTCACTAACCAAACGGTCTCCTCTTGAGGCAGGGCTGGTGTGGTCGTGGGCGGCGACTGCACCTGGGCAAGCAATTGCTGTACCAGGGAAGGCACCGACTGATGCTGGCCAGTTTCCAGCAGATCTTCAATCTGACGGGCTAAGTCTGAGCCCTCATCTCGTTCAAACATGCCCAAAACGCCAGCCAGCTTATGGGCGGCGCGGGTGGCGTTGGCCTGCAGTTCGGGGGTGAGGGTTTGAGATGTGATCGCACTAGCAGCCTGGTTGAGGGCATCAGTTCGCTCCTGCATCAGTCCCTGATATTTTCCCCAGAGTCCAGCCATTGACGTTTGAAAGGCCTGCTGTAGCGCTTCAGGTTCAGGCGCTGCCTCTGGGGTAGGTGCCGAAACCGCAGGTAAAGACACCTCAGCAGTGTCTGGAGTCTCAAGCAGTGGTGAAAACCGATAGCCAATGCCGTAGACGTTTTCGACCCAGCCATCTGCCCCCGCTTGCTTGAGCTTACGACGCAGTCCCTTAATGTGAGCTTTGACGCTATCTTCCAGGGGAGGGTCATCAAAATTCCACAGATGTTCAACAATCTGAGAGCGACTGAACACCCGCCCTGGATAACGCATAAACAATTCCAGCAGGCCGTATTCTTTGGGCGTCAGCTTCAAGAGCTGTTCGACAAAGGTGACCTGACAGCTAACCGGATCAAGTCGTAGAGACCCCAATTGCAAAATGGTCTCTGCCGTGACCTCTCCCCGACGCAGCAGAGCCCTCACCCGCGCCTGCACCTCAGCCAAATTTAGGGGCTTTGTCAGATGGTCATCTGCCCCAGCATCAAGGGCCTGAACCCGCTCTGCTGGGGCATTTTTAGCTGTCATCAGCAAAATCGGCGTTTTGTATCCTTGGTTGCGCAACTGGCGACACAGACTTACCCCGTCTAGCCTCGGCAGCCCCACGTCAGAAATAATCAGATCGTAGGCAGTACTTTGGGCATAGTCCAACCCATCTTTGCCGTCTAGCACCGCGTCCACAACATACTGTTGCTGGGTCAGCACCTTTGCCAACTGATCCGCTAAAATCTCATCGTCTTCGATTAGTAACAGCTTCACCGTCTTTCCTCAAGAACATTCTAGCCGAGAGCCCATAACGGTCGGTGATTTGCACAGCAGTTGCTGCGGTAAGATTCAAGGCAGAAGGCTTAAGACTTTACCTTGAAGCCAACTTTACCCTGAAGCTGAGCCCACCTATGGTGGTTTTTACGATTTTTTGTGATTGAGGTTCGGTTAATCTCAGTCGAGGCGTCGCCCTAGGAAATCGTCTATCAATGCCCACCACCACACAACTGCCATTAACTGAACTGTCATTAACTAACGGAAACAGGTTAGCTAGCCTCTACAACGCTGCCACGTCCAGAATGATCGTTTTCTCTGAGAAAGCCACAGACTTCAAGTTAAAAGCAGTTTAAGCATGATCGTTCTACAGGGATATAAAACAAGAGATATCGGCCAAGCCTCCTCAATTACTATAGAACCCAGGAGGCTTAACCCATTCGCCTTACATCACGCCCTATGAGTAGTAAGTCACGTCGTCCACCATAGAGAAAGTGGACGCGTTGGTGTTTTCGATAATGGCGATCAGATTGCCCGATCGCAAAAGATGGGTATCTCCCCCCTTGAACTCGCGCGTATAGATGCCCATGCTGCCCGCCAACACAACTTTGTCACCCTCAGCACTCGAGAAATCTGTAATGGTGGCAAAGCCCCCATCCATATAGGAAATGTTCGTGTACCCAGCGCCGTGAGCCAAATAAAAGGTGTCTGCATGCTTACCGCCGGTCATGACGTCACGTTCATTGACGCCTTTGTCGTATCCGGTTAAGAAGTCGTGCCCATCTCCGCCCACCAAGGTATCGCTACCTTGGCCACCATAGAGAAAGTCAGTGCTATCACCACCGTCAAGATGGTCATTGCCTAACCCACCGTCAAGAAAATCAGTGCCGCCTTTGCCATGGAGCGTGTCGTCAAAGAGCCATCCATCCATGGTGTTGTGCAAGTCATTACCAATACCAGTTGAGCCAGTCCCGCCAAAGACAACCAGCTTTTCGACATTATCAGGTAGGGCCACATCGACATTAGTATACAGAGTGTCATAGCCACCGACTGCTTCTTCAACAATAGTGTCTTGGAAGGACACACCATCAAAGTTATAGGAATAATAGGTGTCACTTCCGGAGCCTCCTACGAGTAAATCAGCACCGCGGCCGCCGTATAAAACGTCATTATTTTTGCCGCCATACAGCTCGTCATCCCCATTACCGCCATAGAGCTTATCGTTGCCGTCGCCCCCATAGAGAAAATCCACGCCAGACTCACCAGAGCGGTCTCCCCAGATTGTGTCGTTGCCGTCTAGTCCATGAATCGTGTCGCCACCATCACCGCCATAGAGTTTATCGGATTTCTCACCCCCAACAATATAATCGTCACCGCCAAAGCCTCGGATTTCCCAACTATCCCAGCGGTCCCACCACAAACGAATTTTAGTTTTTGTCGCCTGCAGGTTGTTGCTACTGTTGTTGCCGTCTAGCGTTCGAATACCCATAGTCTGTTCCTCAAATGTGAGTGATTTGGAATCAACACTTTGAACAATACGCACCATTCGGATAGTTGCAGGGAAGCAATCGAGATGATGCAGAGAATTTTCTAACTATCTTTTACGGATTTTGAGACGGACTACGCTGGCAAATACCGTACCTATAGCGCCCG
>JBCBOC010000822.1:0-1678 GCA_039821475.1 Cyanobacteria bacterium J06632_22
GTGAGATCGCAACCTGACGATGGCATCAACGCCTTCGACGATATTAACCAAATGCCCCCTGGTCGCCAACTGACAGTGGTGGATATTGCCAATCCGGCCCAACCGAGACTGATCGAGTCCGTTGATGTGGGTCGCAATCCAGAGCACATCAGCATCAGCCCCAACGGCGACTTCCTCGCCATCAGCACCAACGAACCCGGTCAGGAGCTACTGCTTGTGGCCCTGCAGACCGATGGTCGCTTGGGAAACCGCACTGGCCTGTCACTGCCCTACGATGGGAGTCGAGAAGACAATCACACCCCAATTTGGCATCCCTCAGGTCAGTACCTGGCCATTACCCAAGACCGAAATCGTCGTGTGGCGTTTTACCGTGTTCAACGATCACAGGGTGCGATCGCACTTACCCAAATGGGTGAACCCTTAGCCATCGGCAATTACCTTAGCCATCCTCGGTTCACCCGAGATGGTCGTTTCTTGCTCGTCCCAGACTTGAAATGGAGTCTCTACAGCAACCCCACCTTGAGCTTTCTATTGAATAAACCGGGAGAAATCATTGCGGTGGAATTTTCTCCCGATGCGGCAATACCGGTCAAGGTAGCTTCACGCGCCGAAGTTGGCCTCAGTCCAGAAGGCTTTGCCCTCAGCCCAGACAATACTCTGATCGCCACCGTCAATATGCGCCGCACCTACTTGCCCAGCTTCGTACCGGCTTGGCGCGGTAAACCCTACAGCTCACTATCTCTCGTACAGTTAGATCCGCGCACTGGTCAGTTAACAGCGCTGGCAGAATATGGCTTTGAAGGGCTCTTACCCGAGCAAGCCACCTTTGATGCCAGAGGCAACACCCTTGCCGTCGTAATTTTCAACAACCGGGAACCCGCCCCAACCACAGGTGCGATTGAGTTCTGGAATGTGATTCCAGGGAAGTCTCCTCGACTCGTACGCTCGGGCTACCGGCTAGCAGTGATTCGCGGTGCCCATGACATTGTTTTAGTCCCATAATCTCACCGATCCAGCATGATGTCAGACGGTAGACGAACAGCTTCGGAGATAAGCCAAAACTATACCCTTGAGGCCATCCGAAACTCATCTGGATTTTGTCCCACAAGGCGTCGAAAGAACTTAATAAAATTAGTAGTCTCGTCGAACCCTAACGAATACCCCACCTCTTTCACAGTGGTTTTACCCAACAGCAAGCGCCGTTGAGCCTCAATCATCACCCGTTCGTCTGCAATAGCCTTGGGTGATTTGCCCACGGTCACCATACAAGTACGATATAGGGTTCTGGCTGAACAATTGAGCTGTTCCGCATACCATTTCACATTCCGGCAAGACTCGAATGAGCGCTCCAGTAAATCCACAAATTCTAGAAACCGTGGGTCTATGGGCCTGCTTGAGGGATGTTTATCCGACGCTACTGCAGCGTGAGAAGCCAAAGCAATGACCGACCATAACAAATATTGTGCCGCAGCGTGCTGAACGGAGCCTGACGTTTGATAGGTCTCTAAGAGTTCAATATGTTTTTGAAGATTGAGCGCATGATCCAACTCAAGCGAGGTTACAGAGGGCCAGATATATTGAATGGTAGACCAGGATAGGGGACTCGAAATACTGGTGGATAGTCCTAACAAATTAGTGGGTAGTGCTGCAGGTAAAAAGACCACCATAAAGGCTTCTA
>JBCBOC010000359.1:0-4874 GCA_039821475.1 Cyanobacteria bacterium J06632_22
CTAGCGGGCTGGCCAGTATCCTATGAGCAGTCGCCAGATTTTGAGACCCCGTTGCGGGCCTGGATTACCCAACAAGGCATTACCGAACTCCGGCTGATGACCCCCGCAGACCGCCCCTTTACTCAGTTCTTGGCAGGGCTAGATCTCCCTTGCGACCTCGTTCTGCTGCCGAATAATCACTTTCTTTGGAGCACCGACGATTTTAACGACTGGGCCCGTAGCCGCAAGGGCCTGCTCCTGGAGTCGTTCTACCGTGAGGGTCGCAAAAGATTAGATCTATTGATGGACGGCAAGGACCCCGTCGGTGGCCAATGGAACTTTGACAAGGAAAACCGTAAACCCCCCAAAGGAAAACTCAACCCACCTGCACCACTCTGGTTTGCCCCCGACGACATCACCCAGGCCGTCATTGATCAGGTCAAAACTGCTGACTGGCCCACCTTCGGCGAAATCGGTGCGTTCGGCTGGGCCGTGACCCGCGAGCAGGCGCTCCAGGTGCTAGATAATTTCATCGAAATCCGCCTGAAGACCTTTGGCCCCTACCAGGACGCCATGGTCACTGGGGAAGATACCCTGTGGCATGCGCTGCTATCGCCGTACCTTAACCTGGGTCTGCTGCACCCGATGGAAGTAATTGAAGCAGTAGAAGCCGCCTACCTGGACGCCCCAGATTCTTTACCACTGAATAGCGTTGAGGGGTTCATTCGTCAGGTGCTGGGCTGGCGCGAATACATGCGCGGGATTTATAACCACGTGGACGAGGACTATTGCGATCGCAATTGGTTTGAGCATCATCAGCCTTTGCCAGAATTTTTCTGGACAGCCGACACCCAGATGAACTGCCTGCACCAAACCCTCGATCAGCTGAAACGCACGGGCTATGCCCATCACATTCAGCGCTTGATGCTGCTCAGCAACTTCTCGCTCATTGTCGGCCTCTCGCCCCAGGCCGTTGAGGACTGGTTTCACGCAACGTTTATCGATGCCTACGACTGGGTTATGCAAACCAACGTGCTGGGCATGGGGCTGTTTGCCGATGGCGGCGTGCTAGCCACCAAACCCTATGCCGCCTCTGCAAACTACATCAATAAAATGAGTGACTACTGCAAAGGCTGCCACTACAGCCACAAGGCTCGCATTGGCTCTGATGCCTGCCCCTTTAATTTCTTTTATTGGGACTTTCTCGACCGGCATCGGGACAAGTTGAAAAACCAGGGCAGGATGAACTTCATCCTCAAAAACCTTGACCGTATGTCCGATGCAGAGCGAACCGAGATTCGTCAGCGCGCCAATCAGTGGCGAAAAGACCACATCAACTAGTTGATTCATTGGTATTTATAGCCGTTGCCACAAAGGCCCCTTTTGGGGTTTGTGCGCGACGGCGACCCCTTGGCGACCAGACTCAGTACTTGAGCGCCAGACATGTCCTAAGCAAATTGGCGGTAGCTATAAATTTATTTTTTCGAGTATAAAAACGTCTACCCATGAACGATGTCGTATTTACGATCAATCCTGATGGATATCCCAGCTTTTACGAGCCAGGCTAGATTTCTACGAAAATTTCAGCTAATTTGATTTTTCATCAAATAAAGTTGACTCATAGCATCCAAAGCTGCGTTTTTACGGCGACAAATTGAGGTGTGCTGTGATCTCATTCCCAAACTTTCGGGTCTTCATCGTTTCTTTCAAAAGGTAAAGATGCGACGATCTGCGCACAATTGCTGAGTCGTTCTACGCAGAGTCACGTAGTATGGACATAATCGTTAAAACATCAAGTAACGGCCTGAAAGGCTGTGGTTGATGGGTTAACAACTGCCTACCCAGGGTGCATCTGGCTAGAGCAGGGTGCACTGCTATGCAGTGTTATCACTGCCCACAACCTACGAGAAGCTCAAAAGGGGTGCATCTGTTTTTTCTCTAGGTTCAGTATTTTTGGGTAGTCAGCTTGACCATTGCCAGCAGCAGATTGCGCTCCCTTTTGGCAAGGCTGCACCGCTGTCAATAGCTGAAGTCCCGGATCTGGAAGTCTCAGATCTGGAAGTCAAGATCTGGCACTAAGTCACACCCAAGTTGCAGAATGCAGCTGTATTGCAGTCGAAGGGTCTAGCCCTAAAGATTGCCGATATGAATATGGCACTCACGTCCAAGGCTTCAGTCACTGAAGACGAATGACAGTTATTTTTATTTTTTCAGCACTCTTCTGTAAACCCGAGTGTTTGTGTTGAGTGTCTTTATTGAGCACAACTGCATGCCGCAGAGTGATCTTATCGCTCTGGCCACTTTGCTTAGGGCAATTCTGTCGCTTAAGTAGCCAGGGTTGGAGCCCAGTGGCCCGAAGTTGTGTGCAGCCCCCAGGCAAGGGCCTTTGTGGCGACGGCTATACCTGCGAGTACCGTGACGACAGATTAACTTGTTGTCTCGGAAAAATTTTGGGTCCGTCGTTCATGGTGTATGCGGTACAAAGGGTTTATACCGCCTTTAGGCTAAGTTCTGTCTAACTTAAAACTTGTAGCTTTTCCTTAGGGAAAATGACCGCTTTGAACGCGGTCAAGATTTACAGATCCTGATATCGTCCAAGACCATAAGTCCGTTTTTGTAACTGTTGCAACTGTACTCGAAGCACGCTGGCCTGGCGGCAACTTATAGTCTCCGCCAGTTACATGACACTTGCGACTTCGTCTAGAACAGTTCTGTCCCTCGCTTATCCTGTGAAGCATCAACGCTAAAATTTGGATTGAGTTTTGCACCGCGTGCCTAGCGATGAGCAAATTGCGTTAGGGGCATAGCCCTTTGCGGTAAACATCCTGACGCTATCTCACCATTCGCTATTCTGCTGTTCTGACCAATCCTGATTTTTAGGATTGACCGCGCTCTAAAGACGATGGATAAGCACTGGTGCCCGTCTCAACACGCGCATTAAAAAGGACCTTTTTAACGGTCGCTATAGGTCAAGGGTGTCGATTAACGCCATCCCGACCAGCCCACAACACAACTGGGGTACTGGGGCCAAATGCTTTTCCTCGGACTACTCCACTGTGAACTTGTGCTGTCCGCACAGGTTTACTGTGGTCGGCATCACAGCCAGTAAGGTTCAAACCAGGCCACGATATTCTCGGTCATCCAGCTCTGACTCCATCACAGTACAAGGATTGAGGTGACTGAGTTGGACGTTATAGTCTTGCGCTTTCGGATAGAGAAACTTGGGGCCGTGGCGCGGTGCCAGGGTCGAACACTGCCCTCCATGTAATGCAATTTAAGCAGAATTTTCTCAGCCTCCCGAACAATCTAAAATTCTTTGTATATAGATTAGAGCACCTTAGATCGTGCCCTTGGGTCATCTGGAACCCGCCGCCTGATCGGGAAAAGTCTGATATGAAACGACAGTGTCCTACGGCTAATCCAAAGTTGCCGTGGGTACTGCAAACGGAGTTTAGCGATGCTTGAATCCTGTCCCCCCTCTCCTCGCAACAACTCCCGTCGGCTTGGACGACGAGGGTTGAGCTTGTTGCTCTTGCCGTTGCTGGTAACCAGTTGCTATCCGGCCATTGGTGAAGAATCCGGTCGCAGTTGCCGAGCCGCATCGTTACAGGCAAACAATACCGTGACTGAACTATCGCTCCCTCAACAGGTGCAAGGGAATCCCCTGCTAGTGCCCACCTGGATTACCTACAAAGAACGCTTCATTCAGGAAGATGGCCGCGTCGTTGATCGCGAAGATCGCGATCGCACCGTTTCTGAAGGCCAGGCCTACGCGATGCTCCGAGCCGTCATGATCAACGATCGGGCCACCTTTGAGCGCACTCTCAGCTGGGCCGAGACCCATCTGGCCCGCCCCAATGACACCCTATGGGCCTGGCACTGGGGCGAAGCAGCAGATGGGCAGTGGCAGATCCTTGACCCGGCCTTTGCTACGGACGCTGACATCGACGCAGTCACGGCCCTAATTCTGGCAGCCCGTCGATGGAATTGCTCCGCCTACCTGGACCTAGCAAAAACTAAGCTCAACGATATTTGGACCTTGGGCACTGCTAGCCTGGCCACCGACGAGCGCCATCTGCTCCCGGGCCCCGCAGAGGCCTTTTGGAAAGGCGATGAGTTGGTCCTAAACCCCTCTTACTTTGCGCCCTATGCCTTTCGTCTGTTTGCCCAAGTCGACCAGCGCCACGACTGGCTGAGCCTAGTGGATACGGGCTACACCCTATTGGAGCAATCGACCGCAATCTCTACCACCGGCTTACCCAGCGACTGGATTCAGCTCAACTTGAAAAGTGGCCGCTACGGCCCCGTCACCGCCATTGACACGCTGGAGTCTCGCTACAGCTTTGATGCCTTTCGCGTTTGGTGGCGTGTCGCATTAGATGCGGCCTGGTTCGAAACGCCCCGGGCAACAGCCTTTCTAGAGGCTAACCTGACTTACCTAAAGCAGCAGTGGCGCAGCGACGGCGCAATTGCTGCTCGCCTCACCCTAGAGGGGCAACCGCTAGTGGAGTGGGAAACCACCGCGCAATACGCCATGCTGTACCCGGCCCTACAGCTCACCTCACCATTGTTGGCTCGAGAAATTTACCAACAAAAACTCCTACCCAGTTATGAGCAGGGTTTCTGGGACAACAACACGGCGTACTATGCTCAGAACTTAGCCTGGTTTGGCCTACTGCCACTCTCGCCTCCCACCGATCTCCTACAGTAAACTGCATCCAGGATAGTTTTATAGCTCGCCACTTTGCTTATTTGCTTAGGATAATCCTGGCGTTCAAGTGCCTAGTGTTGGGGCCAAGTGGCCCGCCATCTTGCACAAACCCCAAACACGAGCCTTTGTGGCGACGGCTATATTTTCTGCAGACAAGTTTTACTCTCCGCAGGTGAGATTTTCA
>JBCBOC010000635.1:0-2971 GCA_039821475.1 Cyanobacteria bacterium J06632_22
CCTTAAGCCCCTTTGAAGTAAAGACCTTCGACGATTTCACTACCGCTCTATTTCACTATTTCACCGTCATCGCCGACCCTAGTTCTTAGTATTGACAGACCACTAGCCTGAAGACGGCACGGTGGCAGCAACAGGGCGAATGTGCCCCAAAAAACCTATACAAAGAAGGTCATGCCCCCGAGCTAGCGCCATCTATCAGTTGTGCTATGGCCTGTCCTGGATCGGCCTGCCGCATCAGCGATTCACCCACCAGAATTGCACCCGCACCCGCCGCCGCTACTGTCTTAACATCTGCCGATGTATGAATGCCCGATTCACTCACCACAACCCGCGTCGACAAATCGAATTCAGTCATCAGGTCACAGGTGGTGGCCAGGCTAACCGAAAAATCCTCCAGATTGCGATTATTGATGCCTAGCAGTTTGACTGCATCTAGTTTTATGACCCGAGCAAGCTCAGCCGCAGTATGAACTTCGACAAGCGCGGTCATGCCCAGCACAGCCGCAATTTTAGTGAAATAGGCAAGATCCCGATCCGACAGAATGGCCGCAATGAGCAAAATCGCATCGGCACCATGGAGTCGCGCCAGATAAATTTGATAGGGATAGAGAATGAATTCCTTACATAGCAAAGGTAAGGATACCGCCTGCCGAATCTGCCGCAGATAGTCAAAGCTACCTTGGAAAAACTTAGTATCCGTTAGTACAGAAAGGCAGGTTGCCCCACCCGCCTCATAGGCTTGAGCAATGGCAACCGGATCAAAGTCAGGGCGAATCACACCTTTGCTCGGAGAGGCTTTCTTGACCTCAGCAATGACAGCAGGATTAGAGCGGCCTTGCCGAATCGCCGCCAGAAAATCCAGCGGTGGCGCGAGCCCCTGAAGCTTCTGAACTTTTTTCTGAAGGTCTGCCAGGGACTGCTTTTCCCGTAGTCGCTCAACCTCCTCTTCCTTCTGCCAAACGATCTTCTCCAGAATGTTACGCGGCTCCGCATCGGGAACACGGACCTGATATTCCAGGGTGCTGACCGACACAGAAGGCCCCGGCGACCGCCGTCGAATTTCCATACTGTTATTCTCTGAACTGCTATTGCGTTCGTCGAGTTGCTAGGGACAGTTCCTGGCGCTGAAGGCCTTTATTCTGGAGCCCCTCGACGCAGTCGAATGGGTCGATCAACCCGTCGACTGCTATAAACCACGTCCAGTCCTTAAAAACCCGCACATTACGGCGGACTGTCCAAAGGAAACATGCCCCTTCGGACAGTCCGGGACCGAACGTGGCGAAGATTATGCGGTGACCACAGCCCGCTTGAAGGCTTCGTCTAACACCTCAGACAGGGTGGGGTGGGTATGAACCAAGAAGGAGAGATCACTGACGGTCTGCCCCTGGGCAATAGCGTTAGCCGCCTCCTGAATCAGATCTGCCGCGTGCAGACCAATGATATGGACCCCTAAAATCTCCCCCGTATCCTTACGGTAGATAACCTTGGCAAGTCCGTCGGTTTCCCCCTCGGCCAGGGCCTTAGAGTTGGCTTTGAAATAGCTGCGCACAGCAGCTATTTCGTATCCCTCTTCAGCCGCCAGTTCCTTGGCCGCAGGCTCCGTCAACCCCACAAAGCTCACTTCAGGATGCGTAAAGGCCGCCGCTGGAATACTGCGATAGTTGATGGTGCGATCGCGATCGCAAATATTTTCCACCGCCACAATCCCTTGGGCAGACGCAGCATGGGCCAACATGTACTTACCTGTGGCATCGCCAATGGCCCACAGGTGTGGCACGGGCTCGCCATCACGCAGCACCGCCATACGATCGTTGACCGCAATGAAACCGCGTCGGTTCGTTTCCACCGCGATCGACTCTAGCCCCAAATCCTTCGTCGCCGGAATCCGCCCTGTTGCCACCAGACAAGCATCAACTTCTAAGGTCTCGACCACTTCCTTCGTCTCGAGATCGGCCAGCTCGATGATCACAGGAGAGCCGGGCTTCACCGTTTTAGCAATCACCCCGACATGAGTATCAATATCCCGAGGTTTGATGAGGACTCGTTCTGCCACCTTCGCAATATCTGGATCGAAGGTGGGCATCAGTTGCGGCAGCGCCTCAATCATACTGACTTCGCTGCCCAACGCGGTGTACACGTCAGAAAACTCCAGGCCGATATAGCCACTGCCAATAATCGCCACCCAGTCTGGTAGCCAATCCAGCTTAATCGCCTCGTCGCTGGTGAATACGGTTCGACCATCGAGCTCAATCCCAGGGGGCACAAACGGCACTGATCCCGTCGAGATGATGATGTCTTGAGCCGTCAGCAGGCGCTCCCCTTCTTCAGTGGTCACACTCACCTTTTGGGGACCCGCCAACTTGCCCCATCCTCGAATCGTCTCCACCTTCAGGCGGGTCAGACTATTGGTTAAATCTGACTGAATTTTGCTAACCAGATTTTTCGCATGGTCGGCAATGGCTTCGCGCTCGAACCCCACAGCACCCACCTGGATGCCCATAGACTGCAGGTGATGAGCATCGCGCAGTTCTCGCACCCGGCCCGATGCAGCCAGCAGCGCTTTTGAGGGAATACACCCCCGATTGACACAGGTTCCCCCCATGTCAGCCGCCTCAATGATGGCGGTTTTGAGGCCACATTTCACAGCATGGAGCGCTGCGCCGTGACCGCCGACACCGGCACCGATAATAATCAGGTCATAATCGAAAGAGGGGCTCACGAAGTCATCTCCTGTAAATAGCCATGGGGAGCAACCGCCCCAAACACTAAACTTTGCATCAGTTTTTCATCCAGCGTTAACGTCTTGTGCGCAGCCCCGAATATTGAATACCCAAGCTTGAATACTCCAGCTGCCGTTAGCATCAGGGCTCACGCCAACTATGACGGCTTTATCCCCGGCACCACTATCCGTTCGTCTAACGCCCCATCTATTCTCAACCAGACAGGGGAATTTAGACAACTGGCCCTAAAC
>JBCBOC010000484.1:0-3932 GCA_039821475.1 Cyanobacteria bacterium J06632_22
ACTGAGCCTCCCGATAGACCGAAAAGATCACGCTAATAGCGCCCGTCTGACTGCTCAGATCGATAGCCTCGGCATCCCCTGTTAATACATCGGTCGTGGCCGTGCGGATGCCCAGGGCAGCATTGAACACAGTGCCATCATCAAAGGCGAGTTGAACCTGTTCATCGGTCATCGAAGAGACGGTAGCCGTACGTGTGCTGCCCGGCTGAACCCATTGAAACTGAAGAAAATCGCCTGGCGCTAATGACGCTAGCGAAAAAGTTGGGGCATAGGCCTCGGACAGCTCGCTGCTCGGTAGCGCTGAAAAGCTGTCAAGCAGGGTCAGCAGCTGTCCTGTGGCATCGGCAGCAAAAATCTGAATCTCTCCTAGGGCTGCGACCTGGACGGGCAGCAGCGTCAACGTGTTGTAACTTGCCACACTGGCCACGGCCAGCGTTGTATTAGCAACAATAGGAGAAATTCGAGCCTGGTTATTGTCAGGTTGTAGCGCTTGGCCGACGTTGGCCGCCCCAAAGGTGTGGGAAGCACTGGCCGCCCAGGTAAAATCTGTAGCGGTGTTGCCCGTCCCAGTGAGCTGTAGGGATGTCCCCTCGGGGTTGGTCCCCGACTCGGAGACCCCGATATCTAAACTGGTCAAGCCATCAGCGGGGCCACCGATCGCAGTGAAACGCCCTTCGTAACTGAGAAACTGAATCACCGTATCGGTATTGCCGACCAGGGCCAGTCCGTCAGGCGCACCATTCTGCAAGCCGTTGGTCGGCAGGGACAAGACCACAACGCTGAAACCATTGCTGAGATGGGTTTCAATACCATCGGTCAGACGGAGCGTGCGATACACAGCTCCATTGTTGCCGTTGTACAGAGCAACACGCCAACCAGCAATCGCTGTCCCTGTCGGGAACAGGATTTCAAGACGTTCTCCAGTGTCAATCCCCTGGTTATCGTAATGAATTTCGTTAATAAAGACAGGCGTAGCCACAGGCATAAATACAGCAAAACCACTAGGTCGTTACATAGGTAAAGTTCCCGATGTTCTGAGTGGAATGCTTGCGTGATGCTGCGGATCTAGTGTCATCATGGCTACGAAATCCGCAGCCGGTGCGATCGCACCGGCCCTGATTCATCGTCGTCTGCTCACCGTTCCAACGCTCAAACCCAGCCCCAATCATCATCACCTCCTAAAGTCCCTTAAAGTAAAGTCATGATGGCCCGTGTGGAAAATGGGCATGCATCGACCGAAAAGCCCAGATCTGACCTCAGTCTGACCTCAGATTTACGCCCTTCGGCGGTTTACGCCCAAACTATGAATCTTCCTAGAAGTCATGAATTTCATCTTTTCTAGTCGTAGAATTTAGTAGATAGGCCAATTGTCCTAGGACAATTGGCCTATCCGACATATCACCTAGACCAGTTGCCCCATTCCCTCTCTCCAGTCATGATCTCCGCAGGTCTTCGACTGGCCTGAGCATTAAGCACTCCAGCCACTATCCAGCCACTTTGTCAGCCTGGGTTTGGCGCTTCTCGAAGTCGTCCGAAGGCTGCGTCCCTGATGGGGCAAATCTTGCACCGGGAACAGTTGAGCACAGTGACTAAGACACCGAAACGTCGCCGTAAGCGAGGCGTGATTTTAACCCCCCAGGGTTTAGCCCGATTCCAAGCGGCCAAGGCCAGCGCCGAATACAATGACAACCAAGGTCAACGCTATACCTTAGAAGCCCTAAGCGAGCGCATTGGCCTAGGCATTGATACCCTCGCAAAGGTTCTCAAGGCAGAATCAAAGGTAGATCGGCAAACCTTAAAGTATTGTTTTGATGCCTTTGCCCTAACCCTGTCACCCGGCGACTATTACAGCCCAGATGCCGCCAGCCCCTTGGAAGCGGACGCCCCCCCGGACATTGAACCACCACCGCCAGGGGGCCAGTTACCCATTGGCTCGCCGTTCTATCTGCCCCCGATGGAAGCCACGGTCAATAGCTTCCGGGCAATTGACCAACCCGGTGCGCTGGTCCGCATTCGCGGTGCTCGCCGCATGGGCAAATCCTCCCTGATGACCCGTATCGCACGGACTGCTGCAGAGCGGAGCTATCGCCCCGTATGGATCAGTTTCCAGCTGGCAGAAAATTCAGTTTTGCAGGACCTTGATGCCCTGTTGCAGTGGTTTTGTGCCAGCGTAGGCCTCGCCATGGGACAACCCGCCGCCTTAGACACCTACTGGGATAGCCTGTTTGGCAGCAAACTGAGCTGTAAGCAATATTTTGAACAATACCTGCTGGCAGAAGCCCAACAGCCCGTCGTATTGTTGCTCGACGACGTCGAATGTTTGTTCCACTACCCAGAGGTCGCCGATGAATTTTTTGGTCTGCTGCGGACCTGGTACGAAGACGCCAAGGTCGTCAGTATCTGGCAACAGTTGAGAATGGTCATCGCCCAAACCGCCGATGCCTACATTACGCTCAACCTCAACAAATCACCCTTTAATGTTGGCGTTGCTGTTCAGCTACCGCCCTTAACTCCCCCCCAAGTCAAGACACTCGCCAGCACCTACGGCCTCAACTGGTCCTTAGCCGAAGCAACGGAGCTATGCCAGTGGGTCGGTGGACAGCCCTATTTAGTACACCTCACCGCGGACTACCTGTGGCGTAAACAGATGTCCCTGGCCGCAGTCCTCACTCAGCCCTACCAGGCCTGCATTTTCTCCTCCTATCTACAGCACCAACTTCGAGACCTACAGCATTCTCCAGACTTGATGGAGGTTCTGAGTCAGATTGTGGCAGGGCAGATGCCGCCCCCCTCTCAGCTGGCATCGGTCTATCGTCTCCAGGGCATGGGCTTGATCGCCCTACGGGAGAATCGTCCCCAGGCCATGTGCCCACTGTACCAGCAGTATTTTGCCAGCCAGCTCGCCAGTTGATTGCCCGTTTGCCCCCTAGCGCCACGAGCCCACCGGGTATGCTAATGACCAAAGCTGTAGCACAGGGGCTGACGCGTAAGGCATGGGACTGACACGACTGGCAGATTGGCTCGAAATACGCTGGGCAACGCCTGCCTACAGCGGTTGGGTCGTCCTGGGAATTGCACTGTTCTTCTTCGGTGCCGCCACCAACACTATGGCGGGCTGGCTCTATGTGATAAGCGGCATGATGATGGCCATGCTGTCGATTTCCACCATGTGGCCTCAGCAGGTTCTCAAGGGACTGGCCGTCAGTCGCGCCCCGATTACGCCAGTAATGGCGGGACGAGCGTTGCTGATTGACCTGACCATTTTGAACAGGACTGGCACCTCTAAGCGTCTTCTCCAAGCAAGGGATCAGGCACCCCGAAACTTGACCAGCCCCCCGATCAAAGCACTCCCCAGCCTGCTGCCCCAGGGCAAGCTGCATTGGCGCTATGAGATTCCCACTGAGCGACGCGGCATTTATACCTGGCAAACGGTGATCCTGCGTAGCGCTGCACCGCTGGGACTTTTTTGGTGCAGTCGTCCCCAACTGGCCCCAGCCAAGGCCGTGGTATATCCTCAAATCTTGCCCCTGACCCAGTGCCCCGTACTGGACCAATTGGGGGACGAGTCAGGTCTGCAGTGGCAGCGTGACCAAACGGCCAACACCGGCACCGAGGGGCTCACCCGTGCTCTGCGGCCCTACCGTTGGGGAGACCCCACTCGGTTGATTCACTGGAGAACCAGCGCCCGCTACGGTGAGTTACGTGTCCGCGAACTCGAAACCTTTACCAGTAGTCCAACGGTGACAGTGGCGCTGGATACGGCAGCAGGCTGGCATCCTGACGCATTTGAGCAGGCCGTCATTGCCGCAGCCTCGCTGTATTGCTACGCCGTTAAGCAAGGACTATCGGCTCAGTTCTGGAGTGGCGAAACAGGCGTGATGTGCGATCGCACCGCCGTCCTCACGACCCTGGCAGGCATCATGCCGACCCGC
>JBCBOC010000770.1:0-2198 GCA_039821475.1 Cyanobacteria bacterium J06632_22
CCTCAACGGTTTTATTTTCAACGTCTACGTTGACGGTTGCTTCAGCATCGTGGACTTTGATCTCTTTTGTGATCGTGTCCGCGCAGCCTTCACACTTTATCGAAGGGACCTTTAACGTGGTTGTCATGTTATTTCTCCAAATAATTTCTGGCGGCTAATCGTGTGGGATTAGCCGTCTCAACAGTCAGATTTTACTGTTCACGGCTGCGATTGCGATGACACAAAAGGAAGACCGAAAAGTAAGTTGTAACTGCAGAAATAGACTCAACTACAACTTTAGAAAGAGGTGTAATGCGCTTATCTAGGGCGCTCATCTGATAAGTGCGCTCATCTAAAGTCCACCGACAAATCGACCAGGACTGAGCAGTTTTTTCGGATCGAACTTTTGCTTGATATCGCTCATCACCTGGAGGGCATTGCCCGTATAGCCCCACACATCCACAGATTGCTTCAGGGCAACGGGTCCTTGCAAGAGGGTCAAAAATCCGCCGTTCTGCTGGCAGTGCGATCGCACCCAATTCATCTCCACCTTGAGCTCATCATCCATTGTCCTCGCCGCTGGCCACTGCACCCAGCCCAGTCCGCTGCTGCCGTAACCCCACACCACAGCTTCCTTTGTTTCTACATAAGCCAATAACGCTGGCAGCGCACTAGGCCGCATCCCCACCTTGCATAGCACCGTATCCGGATTCACCAGTTCACCGACCTGTTGCCAGATCTGCTGATCGGCTTCACCGTCTAGCTGTAAACAGCTCATGCCGTGAGTCGTCGCAATCTTCTGCAACCGCACCGTCTGCTCGTCTACGCCATCAGCAATCCCTTGAAAGCGCGCGAGCAAGCTCATGTGCGCGCCGTCCAACGAGTCGCCTGCCACTGCTGCCGCTGTTTTGGCCGCCGTTCTGGCCAGTGTCAGATCCAACGCCACCGGCGTCAGCCCAGATAAGCGAACCTCCGCGATCGCCTGTTCCAGAGCCGTCTCCCCACCTGAAACAACCAGCGTGCGAGAAACCGCCTGCACCGGATATAGCCGAAACGTCAGCTCACTAATAATTCCTAAGCTACCGTAGGCCCCCGTCATTAGCTTCATCAGGTCGTAGCCCGCCACATTTTTCACCACGCGCCCACCAGCCTTCGCGACCTCACCGTCATGGCGCACAAACTGCACCCCAATCAGCATGTCTCGAATGCCGCCATAGCGCTGCCGCAGCGATCCGGCATCTGCGGTCGCCACAATGCCACCCACCGTCGCCTGCGCAGAAAAGGCTGGGTCCACTGCCAAAAACTGCCGATGCGCAGCTAGCTTTTCCTGCAAATCTGCCAGCTTCAGCCCAGGCTCCACCGTCACCGTAAAGTCGCCCACTGCATGGTCGATCACTCGGTTCAGATTCGCCGTACAAATCACCACATCTACGCCATCGGCTAAGCCGCCCCAGCCCAGCTTGCTGCCTTGCCCGGTCGGTAACACTCGCCAGCCGTGTTCAGCTGCCAGGGTCATCACCTGAGACAAGGCAGCTGTCGTCTCTGGAAAGACAATGCAGTCAGGAGATGCCAAGCGGCCTTCTTCTGTCGGAGGGCACAGCGCACTCATCACCTGAGCCTGCTGTTCGCTAGATACCTCAGCCCACGGCACCACCGTCGCACCATCAACCTTTTCTGCTAGCTGCGCAGCGATGTTCATCCGCGTTCGTACCTTTCCAAAAGTCAGTCCCTACCGACCTTACCGGATTCACAGGCCTCATTCAATCCAGACCAGACCACACTCCCATTCCCTATTCCCCATTCCCTATTCCCGGATTGGTGGGTTTCCCTGCGCTCCACGGTGCCCTGAGTCTGTCGAAGGGGCCGCCCTACGGTCTCTATTCAATTCCGATTGCCACTGGACCAGTACTACTTCCTGTAACTGGCGCAGATGCCGTTGGCCCTGTGCGCGGCTTGCGGAAATCGGCATAGAGGCGATCGCGCCACTCCCAAAACGTCTTGAACTCGGGCGCATCGGCCAAGCCTGGCACCCCTTTTCCACCGATGCCCGCAGGCAAATCGACATAGAGTGCAGAGGGGAACTTGAGATACATCGACAGACCCGCAACGGCAAAGTCGGCGAGCGTTGGCTGCTCACCGCACAGATAGGGCTGCGTACTCAAAATCAAGCACAGCGACTCCAAGTCTTGACGCAAAATATCTGTCGCCGTTTTCACCGC
>JBCBOC010000628.1:0-3057 GCA_039821475.1 Cyanobacteria bacterium J06632_22
CTATGCGGCAGGCATGTTTAATGAGGCGATTACCGTTAATGCGCCGGAGCAGCTTGCTGACATTGACGTACCAAAGCGGGCCAGCTACATCCGCATGATCATGCTGGAGCTGAACCGCATTGCCAACCACCTGCTGTGGCTTGGACCCTTCCTCGCGGACGTGGGCGCTCAGACGCCGTTTTTCTATATCTTCCGCGAACGGGAGATGATTTACGACCTGTGGGAAGCCGCCACTGGCGCACGTCTGATCAACAACAATTATTTCCGCATTGGCGGTGTCGCGGCGGACCTGCCCTACGGCTGGATCGATAAATGCGAAGACTTCTGCGATTACTTCCTGCCTAAGGTAGACGAGTACGAAAAACTGATCACCAATAACCCCATCTTTCGCCGCCGGGTAGAGGGGTTGGGTGTAATCACCCGTGATCAGGCCATCAACTGGGGCCTGTCGGGTCCGATGTTGCGGGCTTCAGGCGTCCAGTGGGACCTACGCAAGGTTGACCACTACGAATGCTACGACGAGCTAGATTGGGATGTGCAGTGGGCCACCGAAGGTGACTGCTTTGCCCGCTACGTGGTGCGCCTGTGCGAAATGCGCGAGTCCATCAAAATTATTCGTCAGGCCATCGCTGGGTTACCCGGTGGCCCCTACGAAAACCTCGAAGCCAAGCGCATGGCCGAAGGTCCCAAATCAAGCTGGAACGACTTCGACTACCAGTTCATTGGTAAGAAAATTGCACCCACCTTCAAGATTCCTGAAGGTGAGCACTACGTTCGAGTGGAGACCGGCAAAGGCGAGCTGGGCGTGTTTATCGTCGGTAGCGATAATGTCTTTCCCTGGCGGTGGAAGATTCGCGCTCCAGACTTTAACAACCTGCAAATCCTGCCGGAGCTGCTGCGCGGCGTGAAGGTAGCCGACATCATGGCCATTCTCGGCAGTATCGACATCATCATGGGCTCGGTAGACCGATAGGTCCTGCCCAAATCCTGTGGCAGCGGCGCTGTTCCGAATCGGGACAGCGCCGCTGCTTTATGCCGTCACCAGATCTGGACTCGGATGCTCAAGCAAAGTGGCCAACTATTGTCTGCGTTATTCCAGTGAATAGGCCCGCTCATCTAAGGCTGGATCGGTGTTGCAGGTGGCCAGGGGCAGGGCTTCCCCTGCATAGATCGCTTCGACATACATCGTTTCGGGATTCACCACGACGTCTAAACAGCCGCAGTAGTACCCCGTAGTGGACGTTGGTTTCGACGTATTCCCCTGGCAATGGTGCAGGGATATGGTTGGTGCCCGCTGCTTCGTAGCCGCCCTGCATCATAAACGTCCAGGTGCCGTCACGGTCGGTGATTCACCAGTTAGCAGGCGTGGGGTTATCAATCCAGCCGCAGCGTTTTTCAACGGCTTGGCTGCCGGGAACGGTGCTGCACAGAGCGAGTAGTACGCCAAAGAAGAGGTGCGATCGCATTATGCTTCAGTCATGATCTTGCGAATGCCCAGGGCACTGATCAGCCCCAGTCCCATCAGAGCGGTGGGTTCTGGCGTGCTCGTATCTGTGCCAGGCACCAGCTTAATTTGGTAAGCCAGATTGGAGTTCCTCGGCAGGTGGTTAGGGTCCCATACCATGGTGGACTGGCCAGTGAGCGTAAAGGCCCCTGTCAAATGGGTGATGTGTAGATATTTGGCATCGAAGAATCCGCAGCCATTACCATTGCTGCAGCTAGAGTCTAGGTTAGTGAGGGCGCCGCTGTTGGTCTCGTCTATCAGGTTTAGGTTACTGAGCAAGATGCTGCTGCCCTCTTTTCGCGCTGCTGCACGGAGGTAAATCTCTGAGAAGCTGTTGTCTGTCGTGGTCGTAGAGAGGACCTGATTGCCGACCGTATAGGTCAAGGTCATGCCGTCAAACATCAGGGAAAAATCAACAGCTTCGCCGCTGACCCAGTCAAACTCAGCTTGGTCGTCGTTAACAAAGCCGCCGTTCTCGTCAATCTGATGAATATCCAATTCAAAGGTGGCGCCCCCGACAGTGCCAGACCCCCAGCGGCTTTCGGCTGTGTAGGTGGTCTCTGGATTGAGCGCTTCTACCTGCGCCGCTGTGGGAGTGCCCAGGGTAAACGCTTGGGAGTCCTCTGTCCCAACGGTTAGTAAACCGACAGTGGCTAGGGTGGTCAGCGCAGAGCGAGTGAAGAGAGAAAAGACAGAAGGCATGGGTGACAACCGTGACGAAGAGAAGCGTAGGAACAAAGTGAAGGAGTGCCGGGAGGTGATCGAGGCATCCTTGAATACACTTAGTCTAAAAATCAAGTCTCACGATTGACTCCAGTGTAAATACGTAGAGGACGTGGGTCTTATTGGAACTTTAAGATACAATCCACCGTGTAAAGCAGGAGTTATTTCTGTGTGGTGCGATGGGAAATACGACGCGATCCGGGGAATTGCGGAGGCGGTCACGCAGGGTAACTATTCGGGTTGGTAGAACTGGTCGGCATGGGTGCGTTTGACCTTGCCCTGCTGGTTAACCTGCCAGATGTCACCGCTGTTAACCTCTAAACCCGTGAGCCAGCCGTCGCCGCAGGCCCAGGTATCGATGCAGATGGCATGGCCCAGGTTAATCGGATTACCGCTTTTTTGTCGCGTATGGCCACAGACCAGGGTCTTGCCTGAAATGTGAGGTTGAGGGTTGTCAAACTTTTCCCAGAACAGTTTGCTGCTGGGCTGCTGGGCCATGGGCTTTGTCGGATCAAGGTTGGCGTGGGTAAAAATGTGCCGTTCACTTTCCCACCAGTCCCGACAATGGTCGCTGACAAACTGCCAGTGGGCATCAGGAATTTGAGTTAATGCACGTTTAGCTTTTGACGCGGGGGCCGTAATTCCGTAGGAGGCCAAGGTGCGCGCGTCGATCAGCACGTCTTCATTGATCTGCAGGGCTTGCTGCGCTCGCGCGGCCAGCATTTTGAGCTCATGGTTGCCCCGTAGTGCAATCAGCTGCCCAGTTTCGAGCAAGGCTACGAGCTGATCGAGCACGCCTTTAGTATTGGGCCCCTTATTGATGTAGTCGC
>JBCBOC010000766.1:0-2209 GCA_039821475.1 Cyanobacteria bacterium J06632_22
CATGGCTCGCCCAAAAATAAAGTCATGGCTCGCCCAAAAATAAAGTCATGGCTCGCCCAAAAATAAAGTCATGGCTCGCCCAAAAATAAAGTCATGGCTCGCCCAAAAATAAAGTCATGGCTCGCCCAGAAATAGCGTCATGGCTCGCCCAGAAAGGCGTTGGGATTCCAAATATTGGTGATCTGGCGCTGGCGATAGCGCCGGTAGGCGAGTAAGCCGCCCCCGGCCAAGAGAAAGCTGCTGAGGGGAGCGATCGCTGGTACCCAGGCATTCGCTAAAAAGAAGGCCACGCTGATACCCACGATGCCCGCACTGCCCGCTAGCAGATCGGCCACCAGTAAATTGTTGTGGCGGACTCGCCAGACTAATAGACTGCCGCCTGTGGCGCAGAGTACGACCCAGCCGATTTCTGCGGGGTCTGGCCAGCTCCAGGCGAGGGGACGACCGTCTAGCACGGCAGTGAGCACTTGGCTGACCATTTGTGCGTGCACTTCGACTCCGTACATTTCATAGTTTTCGCCCCCCAGCAGGGTGTAGGGGGTGAAGAACTTATCGGTGGTGGTGTAAGCCGCGGTGCCAATCAACACAATATTGTCTGTAATCCACGCGGGATCATACTCGCCTGCTAGCAGTTCTGCCACGGACACCTGTTGGGCGGCTGCGTCCGGCGCGCGATAGTCCAGAAAGACCTGATAGCCGCCTGCATCGGCGTTTTGGTAGGCGCCGAAGTTAGCGGTGAAGGGGGTGAAGATCGCTGGGCCGATCTGCATAATGTCGGGATTATTGGGGCTCGCTTCGGCGGTGATATTGTGCTGGGTTTCCAGGTAGGTTAAGGCCACCTGTAGGCCAAAAGCCGAGAGGATTTCAGTTTCGTCTTCTAGGGCGGGCATAAACAGCAGATTGCGGCGCAGCCGGTTATCGCGGTCGATGACCACATCATTGAAGCCGACCTGTTCGGGAGAGACCGCCGCTGGTGGGGGAATCGCGTCACTGCCACTGCCGACTTTGGTGATGTTGACCACGTTGGGAGCGGTCAGCTGGGGCTGTAATTTCTCGGTGCCCGGCGGTTGGGGAACGTTGCGGTGTAGGTCTAGCCCAATGACGGCTGGATTGTGGGTCTGGAGCGTTGCCATGACGCTGGCGAGAGTGGCGTCAGAGAGGATGGTCCGCTGCTCGGTGTTGTAGTCGTCTTCGGTGATGCCGACCACCAAAATGCGGGGATCGGGGCCAGGCGTTTGACGGTAGCTGACGAGACGGTCGTGGAAGCTAAGCTCCAACGGCATCCAACCGCCCAGTTGGCGGATGCCCAGGGTAAAGAGGCTGGCTGCAACGGTTGCGATCGCAACTGCCCAAACACTTTCCTTCCGCGTGGGTTGCCATACCGTCGGTTGGGGCAAAAAGGTCTGGGGAAAGGCTTCCCCCTGTTCCTCCTCCAGTTCATCCAATCGGTCTAGATCCTTGAGCACCTCGTCAGCCGTTTGATAGCGCTGATAGAAGTAATGGCGCACCATTTTCTTTAACAGAATGCGCAGGCCCGGACTGACCTCCGCAAAGGGCTCCCATCGCAATTCTAGGGAGGTGCCATCGTCGGGTAGATCGGTGGGGGCTCTGCCGGTCAGGGCATAGATGGCCGTCATGCCCAGGGCAAACAGGTCGCTGCTGTAGCGCGGTTTGCCCGCCAACTGCTCGCTGGGGGTGTACCCCTGGGTGCCAATACCCACCGTCAGGCTGGTCATCTCTCCGGACACAAGCTGGGTGCGGATCTCTTTGACCGCGCCAAAGTCGATCAGGCACAGCTTGCCGTCCTGCTGGCGGCGGATGATGTTGTCAGGCTTGAGGTCTCGATGGACCACGTTGTTGTCGTGGACAAACTTGAGCGTTGTCAGGGTCTCACGCAGTAGGTCGATGACCTGAGCTTCGCTGAGCTTGCCCACACGTTGAATTTCGTCGCTAAGGATTTCACCGTCGATAAATTCTTGTACGAGGTAGAACTCGTCTTCATCCTCAAAGGAGTCCAGAAGTTCGGGGATGCGATTGTGTTCACCCAATCGCTGTAGCGTAAAAACTTCAGTCTCGAACAGGCGACGGGCAACTTTGAGGAAGTCGGTATCTTGGCTGGCGGGTCGTAGCTGCTTGACCACACATTCGGGGTTACCCGCCCGCTGGGTGTCGATTGCCACAAAGGTTTGACCAAAACCGCCCGCGCCCA
>JBCBOC010000753.1:0-2297 GCA_039821475.1 Cyanobacteria bacterium J06632_22
CGGGTATCAAAGGCGCGTACGACGGCGCCTAGACTCTTTGCTGCGCCAATGGCCGCTAGACCCGCGACCCCTGCACCAATCACCAGGACTTTGCAAGGGGGCACCTTGCCCGCAGCGGTAATCTGCCCGGTAAAGAAGCGGCCAAAATGGTTGGCGGCCTCAATGACTGCCCGATACCCGGCAATATTGGCCATGGAGCTCAGGGCATCCATTTTTTGCGCGCGGGTAATGCGGGGCACGCCGTCCATGGCCAGGGCCGTAATTTGCCGCTGGGCAAGGTCGTTTAGCATGTCCGGGTTTTGCGCAGGCCACAAAAAGCTAATCAGGGTTTGGCCAGGGTGGGACAGGTCCAACTCAGACTGTTGGGGACCGGCCTTGGGCGCTTGCACCTTAAGGACGATATCTGCCTGTCGCCATAGGGACTCGGCGCCATCAATGATTTGACAGCCTTGTTCACGGTAGGCGTCATCGGAGAACTGGGCTAGGGCACCAGCACCGCTCTCGACGAGGACTTCAAATTCGAGAGACTGAAGCTTTTTAACGGTTTTTGGGGTGGCCGCAACGCGGCATTCGCCGTGGGTGATTTCCTTGGGAATGCCGATGCGTTTGGGTTGAGACGAGGGTGAATCGTCTGCCACCTGAACGTTTTGATCGAGCGCGATGGTCATGGGTTTCTGTTTACCTTTTCGTAATGCTTCAAACGGGTCTCGTTTCAAACTATGACGGCAAAAAATAGCAACTGGGGAAGGCAGCTAATAAACTTCAAGATTGACCGTCGAATGCTTAGCAAATGTTTTCAATTGCTTGCAGTGCGGACGTTTGCTCCCTAGTTGGCTACGTCATGTGTCAGCGAATGGGCGAGGCCCAGATTGCTATTGGGCAAGGTCTGGGCTCAGGGCAAGTGATGGTTATAACTAGGGCCGTGCCATCACTGCAAATGCAGCGTTATGAACTGGGAAAGATGTCTCTTTTGGTAAAGCAATGGGGAGCATTTCAGAAGCGTTTCAAATAGCTCCTTAGAGACTGGGCGTTAATCGAGGATTATGACCTTTTGAAAAGAAAAGAAATGAAAATAAATATTTTTAAATTAAGTTTGTGCGCTGAAAGTTCGACTCAGGGCCACCCTAGACCGCTCGGCTGATCCCCGCGGAACACGTTCGCGACCTTCAATGCGCAAATCTGTGAGTTACTATGGGAACCGTTCAGGGTTAACTTTTATTGCGCCCGTCTACTGGTCGCAACCTTACCGATGTGCCATTTAACTGCTTGAGTCCAGGGGGCTGGGTGATAGCAAAGGCCCTCAGCGGGTTGTCCAATTGTAGAAAGTGTCCTAGCCGGTCGATATTGCGATCGCGCCCCGGCCATGATGGGTGTTGCTAACGAAGGGCAACGAGGCCAGTTGTATTCGTATGAGTTGGGTTTCATTGAACCCGCTAAACCCCGTCCAGCTTGAGACCTGTGACGTGCTTTGAGGCAATGCTTGCGCTTGATGTGAGCGCCCAAAACGCGATCCAGCTCTATGACAGATATACGTGAGGAGTAATAACCGCAATGGCGACTGAATCTAAACACAGTTTTTCTAAACGTCGGCTGCAGCGATGGGCGCTGGCGCTAACGGCAGCAGCAGTGGCTTGCCTGCCGACGGTACCGGTTCTAGCTCAAAGCTACAACTCCGACGGCATGACCCTGTTTGGTGGCGTTGACGCAGACCTGCGCCTGCCCTACAACCTGCGTAATAACGATCGTCGCAATACCCGCGCTCAGTATGCGCTGCGTGTACCTGGTGATAAGGTCCAGCGCGCCACGCAACGTATCTCCATTGTTTATCCTGAGGCGTTTAGCAATCATAGTGGTCGCCTTAACCTGGAAGATATCCAAGTCCGTCGCGGTCGTGGCACGGACGGCACCTTGATCGAGGTTGCGGACATTCAAGAGCAGGAAATCGTCTTTCAGAATCGCCCGGCCACTCGCCTAGACCTTTACCTAACCGAAGATATTCCCTCCGATACCACCTTTACTGTGGTCCTGGACAGTGTCCGTAATCCCAACCGAGCCCTGATGCAGCGGTTTTGGCTAGGGTTGCAGTACACCGGCGATCCAATCTTGGCCTATGTCGGCGCCTGGGAACTGTTGATTGCCTACGAAGATAGGGACTAGGCCGCGTCAACGCTAAAGATTCGGGTAAAGCCAGTGAAGTAGTGAGTAGCGAATAGTGAAGTAGCGTTTGGCCTTAAGCCCCTTTGAAGTAAAGGCGTTCGACTATTTCACTACCGCTCTATTTCACGGTCATCGCCAAC
>JBCBOC010000801.1:0-1919 GCA_039821475.1 Cyanobacteria bacterium J06632_22
AACCTGGGTGCAGGCGGTGGCTGGATACTGCTTGGGCTGCTCCAACACCTGATGGAGAGCTGTTGATAGGGCTTGTGGGGTACGTTCGTCTACAGTCAAACCGCTATGGGCACCGAGGAGATTGGGGGTATGTCCACAGCGCATGGTGACAATGGGAACGCCGCAGGAGAGTGCCTCTAAAACGGCCACGGGCAACCCTTCATAGACACTACTAAGCACAAAGGCGCTAGCCACCTGGTGTAGCTCGGCTAGCTGTGCCTGAGGAACCGCGCCTAGCAAGGTAATGCGGTCCTGCAATTGAAGTTTCTCGATTTCGGCGTCGACGTCTGACCTTAATTCGCCGTCCCCTGCCATCAGCAGATGTGCTGTGGGGTCGTTGAGCGCTGCGATCGCACGCACCAATAGCAAGGGATCTTTTTGTGGGTGCAGCCGCCCGGCAAACAGCAACAGCCGGGTATGGTCAGCTAACTTCAGCCGCTTCAGAATGCTCGATTTTTGCTGCTGTAGGGCATCAGGCGAGAGGGGCCGAAACACCTTGGGGTCAACCGCAAGGCGAAAATCATCGATACGCTCAGCAAACTGTGGGTAACGCTGTTTATAAAACTGGGTGGAATTGGCATTGCAAGAAATCACCTGGTCGAACTGAGCCATCAGAAATCGCTCTAGGCTGAAATATAGGGTCGGAAACCGCTGCCACAGTATGGAGTTGGCATTTTTTGCAGCACTGACCTGCTGTTCGATGTCGTTGTGGATAAACAGCGTTTTTTCACCGGGCCAGCGCCGCGTTGCTAGGGTCGGCTCAATCCGGTGAAAATGCATAAAATCTGACGCCAGCATTTGCCCCAACAGGGCCTTGGTGTACTTCACAGAGGTGGGAATGAGGCCGCGCGTATCGTCATCGAGCAGCGTAAACAGCGGAAAAAACTGAATGGGCTTGCCCATATACTCTGTGTCGTACCACTGACCTGGCGTCTGGGCAGGGTCACCGCCGGTCCCGACCATTCGAAGGTCAAAGGTCTCAGGTGCGTACTTGATGCAAGTATTGATAAAAGATTGAATGCCCCCAATGGTGGCATTCCAAGGGTCATATTGATAAAAAATAGTGAGAACTGGTTTACGCATAAACACCCGCTAATCCCAATAAAAATTTTTCTGCTTGGCTGCTAATTGTCTATTTGTTGATAGGTTTAGCCCTATTGAGTCCCCCATTAAGCACGCGTTTCCACTTCAAATCCTGCCGCTTTCTAAAGTATGAGACAAGTCCGCTTCAGCTAGCTTTAACGCAGACAGGGCAGAGTTTATGAAAAATATATGGCCTCCCTCAAGTTGAGCGGGTCAAGGCTGCTTGGGTCAACAAGCTAAGTGATAGCTTCGGTCACTGTGCTTGAGCCTGCCAGTAGCGCTGTCCCCAGGGTCAAATAGCGCTCCGTGACTCGCAACCCAGCTCAATCTGTGTACAGGTTGCTATACGTCAGAGTTGGTTGGGAACAGCCCGGTTGATGGCTTCTACCAAGACGGTTTGTGAGACCTGCCAGAAATAGGCCAATAGGTTGACCAACCCCAAGAGTTTAGTCCCATCTTCTAGCAGTATTAACGAGCCTTGGCCAGGTAACGGCAAAGTATCTGCCATCGCCGACACGATAAACAGCCCCCCCGTAATCAGCAGGAGGGGATAGGGCGTTGCCTGACGCACATAGCGACCTAACTGGACTGAGATCGCAACTGCACCGAGCAGGTAGACCAGATACATCCCCAACTTAGGAATACCGGCCAGCTTATTCAGCAGCAGCGTTATCCGAAGGACTTCATCCAGCAGCAGTACCCCCATGAAGCAACCTGCCGTCAATAAAAATCGTCCGCCAAGCCGACGGTGCTGCCTAAGTCGCCAAAGGGTCACAACGGTCACTAGACACAGCGTG
>JBCBOC010000636.1:0-2971 GCA_039821475.1 Cyanobacteria bacterium J06632_22
ACTTAAGAAAATTGAACAGCTCTGCCAACAGCTCCCGATACCGGTGATTGCCAAGGAAGTGGGCAATGGCATCTCAGGAAAGCAGGCCCAGCAACTCATTGAAGTGGGGGTAGCGGCCATTGATGTGGCCGGGGCCGGCGGAACGTCGTGGGCTCGGGTCGAAAGTGAACGGGCCCAAGATCCTGTCCAGCGACGTTTGGGGAATACTTTCGCTGGATGGGGACTGCCAACAGCAGATTGTGTGTCTCAGGTTCGTGCGATCGCACCGAATATTCCACTGATCGCCTCCGGCGGCCTCCGGAACGGCCTAGATATTGCCAAATGTCTCGCCCTGGGGGCCGACCTAGCGGGCATGGCCCTACCGTTTCTCAAGGCTGCCGATCAGTCCGAAGCAGCCCTAGCCGAACTCACGGAAATTTTGATAGCCGAAATCAAAACTGTCCTGTTTTGCACCGGACAACCCACCATTGCCGCTCTTAAAGACAGTTCTCAGTTAGAGCGCATATCATAGTCACAGAAGTCCTATCAACGACACTTGATCGATATAGCATTACCCGCCGCTTCGCTTTTGCCAACCGCTCAACCCAACGGTTCGTCCTTTGAGGTGGCCAGTTTGTGACCTTTGCAAATTTTGTGCCCGCTGCAAAGGTAGCGGGTCGGCAGTCAGCCCCGAAGGGTCAAGACTGCGTGCGATTTCGTCATCAACCGAACTGGACCGTTGGCCTCGACGTCTTACCAGGAATGGCACCAAAACGGCACCACATCAATAGCATTGACCGTCCCTGCGGAATGTTGACAGGGGAAGCCGTAGATCACTGCTCGCCCCGCACTGCCCAACTACCATCGCTTAATAGACGACCACCGCTCGATCAACTCGCCAACCGCGGCGACACCTCAACCCAACATAAAAACATTGCACGCCTTGCCTAATAGCGCCATCCCGCCCTTGTCCCAATTGTTACCTGCACCACACCTCCTACCCCTCAGCCTTCTCTCCTTACGACACCATGCGAGATTTTATTAAGTACGCTGCTGCCAGTGCCGTCGGTACCTTAGTTGGCCTCTTTACCCTGATCGCACTGCTGGGTATCGGCGCCGTAGGCATGGTCGGTGTTCTATTGGCCTCTAACTCAACCGAAAGTGAACCGGAGTTAGACGAAGCCTCTGTTTTAGTCTTCGACCTGTCCACCGACATTATGGACGCCGTGCCCTACTCTGGGGCGGGTGTCGTGTTCGAAGAGGCCTTTTACGGCGGTAGTTACGAAGCGATTTCCCTGTACTCCGCCATCAGTGCCATTGAGGCAGCCGCAGCGGACGAGGACATTACGGGCATTTTTCTCACGGGTAACACCTTTGAGGGCTTCGCCACCCTCAAAGAAATTCGCGATGCCCTGGTGGCCTTTAAAGAGACCTCTGGTAAGCCCATCATTGCCTACGAAACCGGCTGGGGTGAGCGCGACTATTACTTGACCTCTGTGGCCGATAAGGTCTACCTCAATCCAGCGGGTCTGATGGAGCTGAATGGCTTTCGAGCCGAGATTCAGTTCCTGGCCGGCGCTCTAGAAAAGTATGGCGTGGGCGTACAAGTCCTACGGGTCGGCCGTTACAAGTCAGCGGTGGAGCCCTTCATCCGCGAAAGCAGCAGCCCCGAAGAAAAGCAGCAGACCGAAGCACTGTTAACGGACCTGTGGCAAGACTTTTTGACTACGGCCAGTGCAAACCGCGAGCTCACCCCCGAGGCGCTACAGACCATTGCCGACGGTGGCGGCTTACTGATGGCCGCAGACGCTAAAGCGGCTGGACTCGTAGACGAGGTGGCCTTCTTTGACGAAGTGCGTGAAGAATTACGCAGCTTGGGAGACGAGTCCGAAGGGGACGGTGATGAAACCGAACCCGATACCGAAGCTGAGCCCGAGACGAACGACGACACAGTTGCAGAAGCGGACGATACTGGCACTGAAGATACGGGCACTGAAGATACAGACAGTGAAGCCGCTGAATTTGACGAGGATGACGTTGACACAGAGGATGATTTTGACCCGGATGAAGCAGACAGCTTCCCCAGCGTCACCCTGCAGGCCTATAGCCGCATGACAGCCGCCGAATCCGGTGGCTTTTTCCAGGACGATACCGTGGCAGTCGTCTATGCCGAGGGCGAAATTGTCTCCGGAGAGGGCGTTTCTCCGGGACTGATCACCTCCGAGGGGCTGGTCAAAACCCTGCGCAGCGTACGTCGCGATAACGATGTTGACGCCGTGGTCCTACGGGTCAATAGCCCTGGCGGCAGCGCCCTGGCCTCAGAGGTAATCGCCCGGGAAGTCAGCCTGCTCGCAGAGAAAAAGCCCCTGGTGATTTCCATGGGCGACTATGCCGCCTCAGGGGGGTATATGATCGCAGCCCCGGGCAGCAAGATTTTTGCCTCACCCAGCACCATCACCGGATCCATCGGCGTGTATGGCCTGCTGCTTAACTTCCAGGAAATTGCCAACCGCAATGGCATCACTTGGGATGTGATGAAAACGGCTAAGTTTGCCGATATTGGCACCGTCAGCCGTCCCCAGAGCGAGGAAGAACTCCAGATTCAGCAAGATTTTGTCAACGATCTGTACGATCGCTTCATTGGTCTCGTCGCTGACGCCCGCAAGGTCGACAAGGCAGACATCAACGAGGTGGCCCAAGGCCGGGTTTGGTCTGGGAGCGATGCGCTAGCGGTAGATTTGGTGGATGAAATTGGGGGGCTGAACGATGCGATCGCAGCCGCTGCCGAAGCCGCCGAATTGGAAGACTGGCAGGTGCAAGAATTCCCCCGTCCCCAAAGCCTAGAAGAGCAAATCATTGAGAGCTTATTTGGTAGCGGTGTGGTGTCACGGCTGCCCTGGGCTAAAGACCCAGTATCTGAAGAGCTGCTAAAACTCCGGGAAGATCTCTCCATTCTCAATACGCATGTAAACGCCGTTGGGGTCATTGAGCG
>JBCBOC010000641.1:0-2957 GCA_039821475.1 Cyanobacteria bacterium J06632_22
CTCATCGGCCCACTTAAGCAAGCAATACCAGTCTCTGCAGTAGCAAAACAGCCAGACCACAGGAAGGAAGGGCTAACCGGCTAAAGCCTACTCCCAAACACCAGTAAAAAACATGGCACACTGATCAAACCCGTCACCGCAGCAGCAATCACGACACCTTTGAAGAATCCCCAAGGCACCGCCGCCTTGCCCGGAGCGCAATGGGAATCACTGGGAATCACATAGGGCAACTGGTACAGTGCAATGCCCGTGAACGCAAAGGCAATGGCCTCTAGTCGCCAGTTCTGCCGCTGCTGAAAGTTATCTTCCGACACCAAGGCCTTAACTAGAACCGTCCCACCCAAGAGCACCACAAAAAACGCCACAATATGCAGCCCAATAATCAAGGCAGCCCCTGCAGACTGGTTAGCATCCGACGGCGGGCGGCGAGGTATCAGCAGGCCTCCCCTATCGAACGGCCAGTAGTGGCGAAGACACCGTCGTAGGCTGAACAACAGTGCTCAGCACACGGTCAATCTGAGCATTCACCACCGCCAAATCAAACCGTTCCTGCGCCACTAGCTGCCCCTGCCTCGCCATAATTGCCGTGAAAGCGGGATCTCGGTAGCTCCTTGTCAGCACCTCTGCCAGCCGTTCCGCATCTTCCGGCGGCGTCAGCCACCCCGTCCGCTCATGCTGGATAATTTCCAGCGCGCCTCCAGCCGCTGCCGCTACTACCGGGCGACCGCAAAGCATGCCTTCTACAATCACCCGACCAAAGGGTTCCGGCGCCGTGGCCGTGTGGGCCAGCAGGTTACACAGCCGCATTAGGGGAATCACCTGGGGCTGGAAACCGAGAAAGCGAATGCGATCGCAAAGTCCCAATTTCACCACCTGCTCGCGCAGGCTTTGGGCATAGGCCTCCTCGCCGAACAGGGCATCCCCGACAAAAATAGCCCCAATCTGTGGTGGACAAAGGGCCAGGGCATTCAGCAACACATGCTGCCCCTTCCAGTGAGACAAACGGCTAAAGTGCCCCACCCAAAAGGGGCAGGACAGGTCGGCAAGCTGACGACGGGCGGCATGAAGCTGTGACATGGCATTTAGAAGCAATAGGGTTATAGCCGTCGCCACAAAGGCCCTTGAGTGGGGTTTGTGCACGACGGCGGGCCACTTGGCTCCAGGACTGGGCACTTGAGCGCCAGGATTGTCCTAAGCAAAGTGGCGAGCGCTATATCTGTACGGTTTGGGCACCCCAGTTGGCTGTCAAACTGTGACAGGCATTAGCGCGTTAAGGGTTTGTTGGAGAGATGCGATCGCCTGCTCTAAACCAAACCGATCCTGGGCTATCCGCTGCCCCTGCTTAGCAATCTGCGCCGTTTGCACAGGCCGGTCGTATAGCTTGGTCAAGGTGCTGGCCAACGCCAATGAATCGGATGGCGGCACCAGCCAACCCGTGTGACCATCGTCCACCAACTCGCTGGTGCCCCCGGTACGTGAGGCCACCAGGGGGCGCCCCGACAGCATCGACTCAATTAGCACGCGAGCACTGGGTTCCGGCGCCGTAGAGGTGTGGGTAATGAGATCGCAGGTGGCCATCAGCTGGGGGACATCGCCCCGAAATCCCAAAAAGTGAACCCGATCCTCGAGCTTGAGCATCGAGACCTGCCGTCGTAACCGCCGCACATAGTCGGTCTCACCAAACAGCGCATCGCCCACCAGCAGTACCACCATATTTTGGGGGCAGCGGGGCAGCGCCTCAATCAGTACATGCTGACCTTTCCAAGGTGATAAACGGCTAAAGTGACCCACAACAAAGCGCTGGTCCAACTCAAGCTGTCGCCTCAAAAAAAAACCTTCTAGCTCCCACCCCCGAAACTTATCGACATCAAAGCCGTTGTAGATGACCTCAACCCGTTCCCCGTTCCCGCCTGCCTCGATAAAGGCTCGCTTCGTCGCATGGGAAACCGCAATAATCTTGGTGGCACAGCGATTGGCCAAGGTCACCAACAGCTGTCGATTTGCCTGACTAAAATGCTCTAAGGAGAGAATGTCATGGAGATGGTAAACCAGCGGCTTTTGGGTTAGCAGCTGGGCCAGCGCCCCGACCACCATCGCTTTCGGCGTATTGGCATACAGTACATCGTAATGTTGACTCAGCTGCACGACCCGCTGCACCAAGGGCATCAAAAACTTCAAGCTGCTCAGCCCCTGCCACACGCTGCTTTCACGGCGCACCTCTAGGGGAGTATCGGTAAGGACTTCAACGGGAATATTGCGATCGCGCAGAGCTTCCTCAAAGGGACCGCCCTCAAACAGGGCAACTAAGCTGGTATGACGATAAGGGTAAGCTACATCGAGTAAAACCTGTTCAGCACCCGCGAGCTTACCGGTTTGGTCAAGAAAGAGAATTTTCATAGTCTTTAGAAAGATGTTTAACGACTCAGGCATACTCCTATGGCGTTCATCGAGTTGCTAGGGACAGTTCTTGGCGCTGAAAGTCTTTATTCTGGAGCCACTCGATGCAAGTTCCCAGTGCTGGAGTCAAGTGGCCCGCCGTCGTGGACAAACTCCAAACAAAGGCCCCCAACCAGGCTCCCAACCAGGGCCCCAAACCAGGGACTTTGTGGCGACATATATCCCTTCCGCTCAAGGAAGCACAGGAGTCAGACACAGCAGCATCATGAGGCCTGCCACGGCAGGTCTCGCCCCAACACCTGGGGTAATTGCTCAAATTCATTACGATAGATCTCTCGCAGTAACGCTTTTGCCTGTTCGTCCATTGCAGGCTTCGGTGCTTTTTTTAGCACGAGTCCTTTGAGCTGACCGCGCCACTTTTGTGCCAATACTTGACGGGCGAGGTTGCGGACCCAGGGCGTCCCCACCAGAAATTTACCAACGGGGTGAGGTGCGATCGCATATCCATTTTGCACCTCTGGCTCAATGGTTGCCGCAGGGCTAGGGTCGATCCCAAGGAA
>JBCBOC010000444.1:0-4246 GCA_039821475.1 Cyanobacteria bacterium J06632_22
CCCGGCAACACTGAATGACTGATCGCATCCCCCAATAGGGCTAACCGCTGCACCATGAGGTAGCTGCCGACGACAGAGCAGATAATGCCTACGAGGACAGCAACGATCAGGGAACGCTGCATAAACCCATATTGAAGTGGGTCAATCAGAATTTGCCAAAGATCCATACTCAAAGATCCAGATTTTACGCCGCGTAAAACTCGACGTGTCCACCGTAGGCCGCCGTTAGATTTTCTCGATTTAGGACCTGCTGACGGGGACCAGATGCCACAACAGAGCGATTTAACAGCAGCAGATCATCAAAGTGAGTGATTGACTCACCCAGATCGTGGTTCACGACAATCACTGTCTTACCCGCAGCGGCCAATTCTCGAAAGATCTCAAACAGAACGGCTTCGGTTTTCTGATCTACCCCCACAAAAGGTTCATCAAAACAGAAGATATCGGCTTCTTGTACCAAGGCCCGCGCCAAAAAGACACGCTGTTGCTGACCACCAGACAGTTGACCAATGGGACGATGCTGGAAGTCTGCCATGCCCACCCGCTCTAGGGCTGCTCGGGCGGCATGACGACTGGTGGCCGAAAACCGCCGAAACCATCCGGTGCGCGTGATACGACCCATCATCACCACATCCCAGACGGTGGCAGGGTAGCGCCAGTCGATTTGGCTGCGCTGCGGAACATAGGCAATTTTGTGGCGCTGTTCGAGGAGGGATTGATCGTGAGCTGTGACCTGGCCGGAAACGGTCGGCAATAGGCCCAACAGGGCTTTTAACAGCGTGCTTTTGCCTGCGCCGTTGGGCCCAATAATGCCCGTGAGACGTCCTGCTCGAAAGTTGACGCTGACGTTGTCTAGGGCGATAACGTCGCGATATTGAACCGTAAGACGGCGAACAGCAATGTCCTCAGACGGTGCTGCACCCACGAGACGCAGCGGCAGACGCTCAGATGATGGCGGCATTGAGGTGAGGGCAGTCATAGTAACGTCCAAGGGTGAGCTTTTAGGCGTGGGCTTTAGGCGTGGGCTTTAGGCGTGGGCTTTAGGCGTGGGCTTTAGGCGTGGGCTTTCAAGCACTATGGCGGGCACTGATAATGAAAGGATTATGAAAACTATTATAAGCTAGAAAATGAAAGGATTATGAAAAGTCATTTGATTTTGAGTTAAGGACATTCCTATGCGCCGCGCTGTTTCTGGTTTAGGTGGTTTTGCGACTGGCCTGATGCTGTCACTGGGCTTGGCTGGCTGTAATCTCGCTTCCCCGGAGGCTGGGCCGTCGGCTGAGGAGCCACAAGTGGTTGTCACCAGTACGGTTTTGGCGAATCTTGTGGAGACGGTAGGGGGTGATGAAGCGGTGGTGCAGCGTCTGCTTGCACCGGGCGATGACCCCCACATTTATGAGCCAACGCCGCGAGATACGGTGGCGCTGGAGGAGGCCGATATCGTGTTTTATAACGGGTATAACCTGGAGCCAGAACTGATTCGCATTATTGAAGGCACCAGCGTCACCGCAGCGACGGTGCCACTGGCTGAAAGCATTCCACCACTGTCGTTTCAGTACGACGGGCAGACGGAACCAGACCCCCACGTTTGGGGGGATGTGGAGAATGCGATCGCACTCACCGAATCCATTCGCGATACCTTAATTGACCTGAATCCCGACGCCGAGGCCACCTACCGCGCCAATGCCGAGGCACTGATTGCTGAACTGGCTCAGCTTGACGACTGGATTGAAACCCAAGTGGCCACTATCCCGCCGGAGCAGCGGCTGCTGGTGACCACTCACGATGCCTTTCAGTACTACACCAATGCCTACGGTTTAGAGATGTTGGGCACGCTGATCGGCATTAGTACCGAAGAACAGCCCAGCGCCCAAACCGTACAGCAGTTGGTAGACGCCATCCGTACCGCCGGCGTTCCTGCTATTTTTGCTGAGACTACGATCAATCCCCAGCTGATTAGCACTGTCGCTGAGGAAGCCAATGTGCAACTGGCCCCGACAGAACTATATTCCGACTCCCTCGGTGCCCCTGGCAGCAGCGGTGAGACCTACGTGGGCATGATGGTGTCGAATACAGAAACGGTGGTCAGTGCGTTAGGTGGCCAGGTGCAATCGTTCCAGTCGGAGTGAGCGCGGACCTGTTGCCCACAAACTTTTGAGGTGACCGCTATAGAAGTGCGCTCACCGAACCCGAGCCAAACTCTTATGGCGTTCGTCGAGTTGCTAGGAATAAACCAGGTCCAGCTTGAAACCTGTAGATCCAAAACACGTATCGCCTGAAATCTATCGCTTTTGCTCAGGGAAAACGACCGTTCTGGACGTGGCAGAGGTTTAGTTTATGGCGCAGAAAGCCTTTATTCTGGACCCCTCGACGCCGTTGCATGGGGCTACCAACCCTTAGACGGCGATAGGCCAGTCAAAGAAAAGGCCCAGCGAGGATGCTCGCTGGGCCTTTTGCGTTTGTTGCGTTTACGCTAGGCCGCAACTGGGTCGGCGGTCTGAACCCGACCCAGCATGTCTCTTAGGACGCCGCCTTCGATCACCTCTTCGGTCAGCAGCTGCTGGGTGATCTCTTCTAAAAGGTCGCGATTGACCTTGAGAATGGCTAACGCCCGATCGTGGGCTGCTTCAACAATGCCTTTGACTTCGGCATCGATGGCCTTAGCCGTCTCTTCGCTTACCGAACGGCGCGCGTTGGGCATGCCGTTGTCCAAGAACATACTCTGTTGACCTTGGTCGTAGGCAAGGGGCCCCAGGATATCGCTCATGCCGTAGGTGGTAACCATTTGTTCGGCAATGGAGGTGGCGCGCTGTAGGTCGTTGGACGCACCCGTTGTGACAGAACCAAACACAACCTCTTCCGCGGAGCGGCCCCCCAGCAGTGTGGCAATCTGCCCCTTTAGCTCTTCCTCGCTATTGAGGAAGCGATCTTCGGTGGGCAGTTGTAGGGTGTAGCCGAGGGCAGCCATACCCCTGGGCACGATGGAGATTTTCTCCACCTGACCGCCGCTGGCCGTCACCGCGCCAACGAGGGCGTGACCCACCTCGTGATAGGCCACGATCTTCTTTTCTTTTTCGTTGAGGACGCGGCTCTTTTTCTCTAGACCGGCGACAACCCGCTCAATAGCTTCGTTAAAGTCGGCCTGAATGACGGCTTGACGGTTGTTGCGGGCGGCCAGCAGGGCCGCTTCGTTGACCAGGTTCGCCAAGTCAGCACCGGCAAAGCCAGGGGTGCGTGTGGCAATTGCGTTGAGATCCACTTCCTCATCCAGCTTTACCTCGGTAGCGTGAATCTTGAGGATGGCCTCACGGCCCTTCAGGTCGGGTCGGTCTACTAGGACCTGTCGGTCAAAGCGACCGGGGCGTAGCAGCGCCTGGTCCAGGGTTTCGGGACGGTTGGTGGCTGCTAGAACGATGATGGTGTTTTCGCCTGCGGCAAAACCGTCCATCTCAGTGAGCAATTGGTTGAGCGTCTGCTCGCGCTCGTCGTTACCACCATAGAAACCGCCGGAGGAGCGGGATTTACCAATGGCGTCTAGCTCGTCAATAAAGATAATGCAGGGGGCTTGCTTCTTAGCCTGCTCGAATAGGTCGCGCACGCGGGAGGAGCCCACGCCGACAAACAGCTCGATGAACTCAGACCCCGAGATGCTAAAGAACGGGACACCTGCTTCACCGGCGACGGCTTTGGCAAGCAGCGTCTTGCCGGTGCCTGGGGGGCCGACCAGCAGCACGCCCTTTGGAATTTTGGCGCCGATGTCGGTGAATCGCTTCGGCGTCTTGAGGAAGTCGACGATCTCAACCAGTTCGGTTTTGGCTTCTTCGACGCCAGCGACATCATCAAAGGTGACGCGGGTGGATTCGTCGTCGGCATAGACCTTGGCCTTACTTTTGCCAATGGATAGGGCACCCGGCGCACCGCCACCGCCACGGGCTAGGAAAAAGCGCCACACGGCCACAAAAATCAGCGGTGGAATCACCCAGCTCAGCAGACCGCCGATCCACTGGTTGCGGGCCGGGGGAGGGGCGGAAAAGACGACACCGTTAGCTTCCAGCACATCGGGCAGCTTGAGGTCAAAGATAGGGGTGGTCGAATAGACCTGTCCCGGCTCACTGGTCCCTTCTTTGAGCTGATAGCGGATCTCGTTTTGACCCAAGGAGACACGCGCCACTTCACCCTCTTGAACCTGGTGTAGGAACATGCTGTAGGGGGTGCGGGGCGTCTGTGGGCCCAAGATCAACGGCAG
>JBCBOC010000787.1:0-2057 GCA_039821475.1 Cyanobacteria bacterium J06632_22
AGATCGTTGGCTCCTGCCAACTCAGCGGGATTTCTAGCAAGTCTCTGGAGCCGGTAATTCCTTGACCGATGAATAACAACATTGCAATGCAGTTTAGGGCAATGTGAATGTTACGCCAACGCTTTGACTTATAAATCTCGGGCAAGATGGCCAAAGAAATAATCATTAGCGTCGCTGCAACCATCCCGTAGTAATAGTGGGACACCTGCCATTCGTAAGTACGCCGAAAGACCCCGTCCTGGGAGCCCAAAATCCAAAGTCCTGCCGTGGTCAGCGCCGCAAATGCGGCCCGCCATCCTTTAGCGGACGCTCGATACAGCAACACCAACGATGCAATGGTGAGGGCAAACATGGCCACAATAAACACCACTTCAAAGGGCTTGCTGGCCCAAAGGTCACTGCGGGTTACGTTTTTGTAGATCGGCTGGGCAATACCGATCAGGGCTAAGCCCACCACAAAAGCCGTCAACCAGCGCCCCACGGCTACATGGGCACTCCCGACCGTAGGCGGAATCCGGCTTTTTTCCTTCGCCATTACCTTAAGCCGCCGCTGCCGGGTTTGCCAGGCAAAGTAGACCGCTGTGCCAATCGTTGGGAAAACTAACACCACAGCCAAAATCGGATGTAACAGTCTCAACCAATCACTTGCTGTCATCGGAATCCTCTTCGTGAAGAATGCTTTTTCTTTTTACACTGAGTTTGCCAAAACGAACCGAGAAAGATCTTAAATCTGAGCAAGATCTAAACCTGGCCCCCATTCAGCATAGGCATTTTGCCCCCTGGCGTTTGGAGCTGGGGCTGTCGGGGGGTTGGCAGCCCGCTGCGACGGGGCAGATGGGGGAGCTGTACTGCGACCGTTGTGGCACTTGGGAAAATGCCACAGCGGGAAAGTGCCACAGATAAAGCGACAGACTTCAGTTTGAACGGGGTTTATACCGTTCTCAGGAAACTTTCAGGTTCGCTTTAAATCCCTATCCTATAGTCATTCGTAACTGAAGCAGAGCCACATATTTCAACACTTCTCTTACCCCAGCCTTATTTTTTATCTAAACCGCATCTAGCTTGAAACCTGCAGCGCCCCCAAGGGAACACAACGATTTTGAGCGTATCCAAGGTTTAGACACCCTCTCCGCCCTAACTCTCCAGTAAAGGAACATCACTATGGACGTCAGCCGGGTCCGACAGCGTCAGCTACAGCGACAGTCGATTTCGATTTCGAACGCGACCTTGCTGATGATAGGCATCACGACGGTGGCCCTGGGCGTTGTATTGGCCTGGTTTACCGGGGAGGGCCGTATCGCCCAAATTTTTGCACAGCTTAACCAACTTCAGCAGACGCCACCGCTGTGGCTGGAAGTCCCAATGGTCACAGGGCATTACCTGTTGTTGCCGACGGTGGTGCTGTTTTTAATGGCCTATGGTATCACTCGTCTGTCACCGCAGCCTCGTCATTGGTCTCGCTTGGTGGTTATCAGCATCCTATTGGTATTGGTTATCCGGTATGTGTTATGGCGTTCCCTCTCTACCCTCAATCTTGATACTCCGGCTAACGGGATCGCTAGCTTGCTACTGTTCACCATGGAAATGCTGGGTTTAGGGACCAGCATTATTCAGCTCTGTTTGCTGCTGCGCGTTCGGGACCGACAGCAGCAGGCTAATCATATGCAGGTTGCCGTCACCGAAGGTGAGTTTATTCCCAGTGTGGATGTATTTATTCCCACCTACGATGAACCGGCCTTTATCCTCCGGCGTACGGTTATGGGGTGTCAGGCCATGCGGTATCCACGCAAAACGGTATACCTACTAGATGATACGCGCCGTCCCGAAATTCAGGCGCTAGCGGCTGAGCTAGGTTGCAACTATTTAACCCGGAGCGACAATCAACACGCCAAAGCTGGCAATTTGAATCATGCGATCGCACAGACCCAAGGAGATTTAATCGCCTCGTTTGATGCCGACTTTGTCCCCACGCGTAATTTTCTAGAACGAACGGTAGGCTTCTTCCAGGACGCAACCATTGGCCTAGTGCAAACGCCCCAGAGCTTTTACAATCCTGA
>JBCBOC010000255.1:0-5931 GCA_039821475.1 Cyanobacteria bacterium J06632_22
GAAAGGTCCGGTGCGATCGCACTGCGTTACCTGCAAGTCAACCCAGGAATGTGCCCGACCTGACCCCGCACGATGAAATGCAGCTAGATCATGATACCCCACCAACGGCAATAATGCCGACCGCATGTCATCAACGTTCAACGGTTCGTGGTAAAAGTGCCACACCGTTGGCTGCACAAACAGATTGGGCAAGGCATCGGTATACAAGGTATAGCGATAGCGGCGCCACCGGGCAGAGAACTGTGCATGCCAGTCCTGGGGCACCTGCGCCGAAGCGCGAATCACGATGTCATCCGGCAAACGGTGATTGAGGATAGAGGCCCAGCGATAGGCGGGGATCATCTGCGGGGCATCAAAATGCGCCACCTGTGCAGCGGCATGAACCCCAGTATCGGTCCGACCGGCACCATGCACGGTTAGAGCATGACCCAAGACCTTCTCGATCACCCCTTCGATAGCGGCTTGAACCGTTCGCTCTTTGACCTGTCGCTGCCAGCCGTGGAAGTGCGTTCCCCGATACTGAATGACCAGAGCAATGCGCTGGAGCTGCTGCTGTTCAGCAGGGGCGTCATGCAACTGATCGCTCACAGAAACAGGCATAAAGACGAGCTTAGGTCAGCTCAATAATCGCCATTTTGGAGTTGTCTCCACGACGACTGACCGTCCGGACAATGCGAGTGTAGCCCCCAGTCCGGTCCGCATAGCGATCGGGTGCCTGAGCAAACAGCGCATGCACAAGGTCTTTGTCATAGATGTAGCCCAGCGCTCGACGGCGAGCGGACAGGGAACCATCTTTAGCGAGCGTAATAATCCGCTCCGCTTCACTACGCACGGCCTTGGCTCGGGCTTGCGTCGTTTTAATCCGTCCGTTTCGAATCAGTTCAGTCGTGAGGGCTCTCAGGAGCGCCTTACGCTGGTCAGCAGGCTTATTGAGTTGAGGCACACGACGACTATGGCGCATGGGACCCTCCTTCTGGTCTGGTTAGTTTACTTTTGTTGCTATGCCTTTATGGGGCAGAAAAAATCCGAAGCGACTGCTTCGGATAAGGGGTTCCAGAACAAGTCTGGAAAGACTGAATCGCTAGGAGGACTTAGCGGGCTTTTCGAGGGGCAACATAATGCCCAGCTTCTCTTGCAACGCCTCGACAACCTCTTCTGCAGACTTCTGGCCAAAGTTCTTGATCTCTAAGAGATCTTCTTGGCTGTAATCCAACAGGTCGGACACAGAGTTGATTTGAGCCCGCTTCAGGCAGTTATAGGCACGTACCGACAGCTGCAGTTCTTCGATGGGAATCTGATAGGTCGGATCCTCTTCTTTGACATCTTCGTCGCGCTTAGGCTCTAGCGTCACGTCCTTGAGCGGACTGAACAGATCCACCAAGATATCGGCGGCCTGGCTCATAGCCTGCTGAGGTGTAACACTGCCATCCGTCCAGATTTCCATGACTAGGCGATCTTTCTGAACGCCCTCCGTGGCAATCATGTCATCAACGCTGTAATTCACCTTGCGGACCGGCATGAAAATCGCATCGATTTGCATGAAGTCTAGCGCCGTTGCTTCATCGCGGTTGCGGCTGACATTGCGATAGCCACGGCCACGCTCAACCCGAAACTCCATTTCCAGGGTATGTCCCACAGAGACTGACGCAATGTACTGATCGGGATCAACCAGCTCAACTTCAGCCGGAAGCTCAAAGTGAGCGGCCGTAACCTTAGCGGGCCCCTGCACCGTCAGACGACCAATTTGAGGCTGACTGGAGTAGCTCTTAAGCACAACCTCCTTCATATTTAGAAGGATATCCAGGACGTCTTCCCGCACGCCGGGGATCGTGGCAAACTCGTGGCTTGCGCCCGCAATTCTGACAGCGGTAACGGCTGCACCTTCTAGGTTAGACAGCAGTACCCGCCGAAGCGAGTTGCCCACCGTAGTGCCCTGACTTCGCTCCAAAGGCTCGATTTGAAATCGACTATATTGACTCTGATCGTCTTCGACGATGGATTCTACGCATTCAACCTGAAACTGTGCCAATTGGCTGACCTCCCTATGGGACCGGTTTAATTGCCCGGAGTACGACTGAATTTCTCAAAGGTTCTTTTATGAAAGCGGCAGTAAGCTTCTGCCTAGCAATAATCAGTAGCGCTTGCTGCTGTACTTAGAACAATGCTTAGGGACAATGCTTAGGGACAAGATTGGCACCCAAGTGGACAAATACTAGCCCATCGCTCCCTACAAGAGAGGACTATACCCGGCGACGCTTTGGAGACCGACAGCCATTGTGAGGAATCGGAGTGACATCACGAATCAAAGTGATTTCCAGCCCCGCGCCCTGCAGAGCGCGAATGGCGGTTTCGCGACCCGCCCCTGGACCACTCACCATCACTTCAACTTGGCGCATTCCCTGATCCATCGCACGACGAGCTGCATTGTCAGCCGCGGTTTGTGCAGCAAAAGGGGTGCCCTTCTTAGCGCCTTTGAAGCCACTTGCACCGGCTGACGACCAAGAAATGGCCTCACCTTTCACATCCGTGATGGTGACAATCGTGTTGTTGAAGGTTGACTGGATGTGAACGACTCCATTAGGAATGTTCTTCTTGACCTTACGCCCGCCGGAGCGCTTTCCACCTTTTGCCATCGTTCGTTGTTCCTAGAGGTTGTCCTGAGAATGTCTGAGTTTTGAAAGATTAAATCTGGATACGAAACTGTATATCGCGATATCTAAGAGAAGCTGGATAAATCGGCCAACCCGACCCAGCGCGCACAAAAACGCCGCCTGTCGTCGGAATACCCTGACTTCGAAGATATTCGAAGCAAAGCATACGATCCCAGACAGCGTTACTAAACGCTACTTACGAGGCGCCTTTTTCTTACCGGCAACCGCAAGACGACGACCACGACGAGTTCGAGCATTGGTTCGCGTTCGCTGACCCCGAACCGGCAAACCCGCCCGATGACGACGACCACGGTAGCAACCAATATCCTGTAGCCGTTTGATGTTCATGCTTTCCCAGCGGCGCAGATCACCCTCGATCTGATAGTCGTTCTCAACGACTTCCCGCAGCTTAGCAACGTCAGCATCCACTAGATCCTTGGCGCGAATGTCAGGGTTAACGCCCGTCTTCGCCAGAATCTCTTTGGAGCGGCTCAAGCCAATCCCGTAGATATAAGTTAGAGCGATCTCAATTCGCTTATCTCTAGGCAGGTCAACACCCGCAATACGTGCCACCGATACTTCTCCCTTTGCTGATTGCTCTAGTCTCTAAACCAATTACGATTGCGCCGTTACCCACGAGCTGGCGCTGGATACCTGACGCGTTGATGCTGCGTTCTACTCATAAGGCTGCGCTACCCTGTCCACGAACCCGTCAAAACGACTCCGCAGTATCGCGCTTACCCTTGCCGTTGCTTATGCTTGGGGTTCTGGCAAATCACCATTACCCGACCACGGCGGCGAATAACGCGGCACTTGTCGCACATTTTTTTAACGGATGCCCGAACTTTCATGCCTGTTAATAATTACAAATTCCCTACAGAAGTGTAATCCTAGCAAGGATAAACATCGAGAGTCAACTTAAATTTTCTTTTAGCTGGAGCGGCGGGATGGTGAGGGGATGAGGCCGATGTCCTTGGAGAGTGCTTAAACAGGGCTGAAGAAGTGGCTCAGCAGCAGTTTCAGCACAATTCTCTTATCGAATCTTGCCGGATTTTCTCCTGCAAAATTAATTTCGAAAAAGCAAAGGCCCGTTGCATTGAAGCAATGGGCCTTAGGCATCGTGTAGACATCTTTCAGCCGATATCTTTCACAGGATGATGATTAGGTCAGGGGGAAGAGACAGCTATCTTGCTGTAAAAAACACCGAGCCGCCTCACCTATGCTTCTCGCTTCAATGCCATCTCGACCTGCTTAAACTCCTGCTCTAAACGATTTCTCAGTTTCTCGGGGACAGGGCGATTGGGATAAGAGCTGTAGTGGCCTGCCAAGGCGTTCAGCGCAGTACGCATGGTAGCAAAGGAGCCTAGGCTAGCTGCAGAGCCACGACGATAGCGAGCAGCAAAGGCGTTGATTTTATCTTTTGCGTCTGCCTGGGCCTCACCTAAGGTGGGGGCATCTTTGGGCAGGTTAATGGCCGTCCGTAGACTGTCAATGACGGCAACGGTGTCATCACGATAGACACCACTGAGGCCGTCGGCACCCACGCCGCTGCCACTACAGCCGGTCAGTCCAATAACGGCAACCAATGCAAAAGCCAACAGGCGTGAGAGGATGCGGTTCATAAAACGTTTCCTAAAGCGATTTCACCCCATCGTATCGAAATGGGGGACAGGGGCAAAGCTTCTAGAGGGTGAGGGCGCTGTGCTGAGTAAGGGGGTGAGGGTGCTGCGCTCGGTGGGGGCGCTGCGCTGGCTGGGGATGCGAAGCAATCGTAATGGAAGCCAGTTTTTTCACGGGCCAGGCACGGGCCAGGCGGCCGCCTAGCCCCCAACACTTAGGCAGGATAGATGCGGAGTCGGCGGTTTGGTTCATCGCCAAAGCTGAGTGATTTGAGCCGGTAGTGTTCGGCCAGTTCGTGCTGCATCTTACGAATCTTGGCGGAACGGGGCAGTAGCTCCACCGGTTGCCCCTTGGGGATAACGATTTGCTCTACGGCAAGCCGCGCTTCTTCTAGGGCTTCCAGTTCGTCATCGTCACTACTGCGACTAAACAACTCCAGCTTGATGTTGTCGGGCTGAGCCCCGTCGTCCATATCCAGCAGGCGGCGCAGGGCACGAGTGATTTGAGGGATGCTGTTGGACTTGACGGTGTAAATGGGAATCTGCCTGGAGCGGGCAAGCTGCTTGAGCTTGGCATGATTTTTGAGGTGAGATCGCAACGCTAAAACCGCCTGTGCCTGGTCCAAATCCTTCGTCATCCGCACAGATAACCCGAGCGTATCAATCACATGTCCCAACGGATCGCGGCTAATCCCATAGGGATACACCAGCGTCAGCTCCTCACCATTGGGGCCAAAGGCAGGCGCGGCCCCTTCAGATTGCGCCAGCAGATCCAAGGGCGCAATCTCATCACTTAACGTGTCCTCTAGCAAAGACTCAAACTGCTGCTGAGGTGTACCGCCCGTGGGCACTGCCCGGAGGTTACGGCGTGAGCTAGGAGGAACGGGCGCCAGCGGCGTCATCTGTCCAGACGCCCGCCAGCCCTGACGTTTTTTAGTGGCCAGCATGGGCGGGGGTTCGGGCTGAGTCTCCGTAATCTGAACGTCACCCGCCGCCGTTGTGGTCCGAATCTGGGCAATCGGCTGACGGCCCCGCAGCAGATTGTCCACCGTTTCAGCAACATTTTCATGCACCACCCAGCGAGCCCGCTCGGTCATCTCAATGGCGACTTCGAAGGTCGGGGGCGCTTTACGCTCTAGCACACTTTTCTGAGTGCGCCGCCGCCGGGCCTCGTCGTCCCCCAGGGTCACCGTCTGGATGCCCCCCACCAGGTCAGACAGGGTGGGGTTCTTGAGCAAATTCTCGAGCTGGTTGCCGTGGGCCGTACCAATGAGTTGCACACCACGTTCTGCAATGGTGCGCGCCGCTAGGGCCTCTAGTTCGGTGCCAATTTCATCGATCACAATCACCTCAGGCGTGTGATTCTCCACCGCTTCAATCATCACTTGATGTTGCTGATCGGGGTGGGCTACCTGCATGCGGCGGGCACGGCCAATGGCAGGATGAGGAATGTCGCCATCTCCGGCAATTTCGTTCGACGTGTCGATAATCACCACACGCTTCAGCAGGTCATCGGCCAAGACGCGGGCAATTTCTCTCAGGGCAGTCGTCTTACCGACCCCCGGACGTCCCAACATCAGAATGGACTGGCCTTTTTCCACCAGGTCACGAATCATACCCACGGTGCCAAAGATGGCGCGACCCACGCGGCAGGTGAGACC
>JBCBOC010000814.1:0-1772 GCA_039821475.1 Cyanobacteria bacterium J06632_22
AGCCCTTCAATGACTTTGAGACTGGCGCTGGAAATCCAGCGATAACCGATGCGATCGCTCGTCTCAATGACCTCAATTACATCAACAATCAAACCGGCCGTCCCAGGTTGGTAAATAGCACTACCGGTCAGCTAGATGCCCAGACCGTTTTTCGAGGTTCGTCTCCAGGCGTCGAGGTGGGCCCCTACCTATCTCAGTTTTTGCTGCTGGGCAATACTGACCGTAATGGCGGTGGCAGCGTCGCCCAAGGGCTCATTAACTACGGTGTACTCAACATCGATCAGCGGGTTCCCATTGCTGAGCCCGGTCAAGACTACATGGTTACCATGGCCGACTATGTTGAGGTTCAGCGCGGCCTTGATCCAGGGTCAGAAGCCTATGTGCCCGAGCCCAATCCCCCTGCGAACATTCCGCCCCGTCCGGCGTATCGCTTTATCTCAACGCCCCGCGATTTAGCCACCTACGTTCATCACGATGCCCTCTACGAAGCCTATCTTAATGCCTGTATTATTTTGCTCGGCATGGGTACACCGTTCGATCCTGGCTTTGATCATCTCTCGGGAGTTGGCGCGGCTGCGGCTCAGGGCACGACCCGTCGCCATGCTAATGGCTTTGCCCTTTATGGTGGACCTCATATTTTGACGTTGGTGACTGAGGTTGCTACAAGGGCACTCAAAGCCGTTCGCTTTCAAAAGTTCAACAGTCACCTGCGCTTACGTCCAGAAGCCTTGGCTGCTCGCGTTGAGCTTTCTCGGTTGAATGCGAATGGTGCGCTGCCAGCAAATGCAGAGGTTCCTCGTCCGTTGATTACGCACATGGATTCGTTTAGGCAGATCTTAGAGAGCAACAATGCAGGCACGCCCAACAGTACCCTCAGTGCGATTATGAATGGCACAGGGGCGGGCACGATGTTCTTGCCGATGGCGTTTTCAGAGGGCTCGCCGATGCACCCTGCCTATGGGGCCGGGCATGCCACGGTTGCTGGGGCCTGCGTTACGGTGCTAAAAGCCTTTTTCGATACCAGCGCCGTACTGGCACAAACGATGCCTAACGGTCCTGTTTCCTTCAAGCGTTTAGAGGCTAATGATGATCCCATCGCCTATCGCGCCCCAGGGCTGCCAGCCGGTGCTGGGAATCTGGTGCCCTTTAATCCGAGTGAGTTCTTGACCTTAGAAGGTGAATTGAACAAACTGGCTGCGAATATTTCTATCGGCCGCAATATGGCGGGTGTGCACTATTTCACTGATTACTACGACAGCTTGCGAATGGGTGAGGCAATCGCAATTGGCATGTTGGAAGAGCAGGCGCTGACCTATTCAACAGATCCATTTGTGTTGTCTGTGCCAACCTTTGATGGTGACGTTGTGAGGATTGGCCGCCGATGACTCGTACTCCCCGTCGTGCTTTGCGTATACAGCCGCCAGTAAGAGGACGGGCAGCGGCTGTGATCCAGCATCCTGTGCAGGCGGTGGTGCGTCAGCCGCCGCCGAGACCCGCTGGCAATACTACTATTGTCAAAGTAGTGGAAAAGCCGTGCTGTGAGGATCTTCATCCCGATTGGATTGCACTTTATCGAGGTGCACCGGGGTTGTTCTTGGTCCTTTCTCGGCCCTGGCAGTGGGCTGTATTTTTGGCCCTCTTGCTGGCGTCAGCTGTGATGTTTGGCAAAGTAGTGTTGTAGTGCTACGCGAGATGCTCCTTGCTTGGTTACGTATGTGTTTAGTGTTGCTGGCTTGAAGCTAGTACATTGCAAACCCACCCTGTCCGCTATG
>JBCBOC010000029.1:0-13094 GCA_039821475.1 Cyanobacteria bacterium J06632_22
ATGGTGGAATATGTGGCCTGCCCTTCCTGTGGCCGTACCCTGTTTAACTTAGAAGAGGTTCTGCATAAGGTCCGCGAAGCGACTAATCATCTGACTGGCTTGGATATTGCCGTGATGGGCTGCATTGTTAACGGACCGGGGGAGATGGCTGACGCCGACTATGGTTATGTGGGTAAGCAGCCGGGCTATATTTCGCTGTATCGAGGTCGTGAGGAAATTAAGCGAGTCCCTGAAGCTCAGGGGGTTGCTGAGTTAATCAATCTGATTAAGGCCGATGGTCGTTGGGTAGAGCCGGAAGAATAGTTGGGGCACGCCAGCGAGTTTTGTGGTGAAAACCGTAAATGTGGCGGGCATTGTAGAAGAGAAGGGAACGCAACGGGGTTTAAGCTCAGCAGCGTTTAGCGTGTAAATGCTTGGCGTTGAACCGATTTGATTGGAGTTCTGTGCCCTAGGCGAATGTTTTAGCTTAGGGCAGCGTCAAAGCTAAAGATGCGGGCAAAGCGAGTGAAGTCGTGAGTGGTGATGAGTGAAGTAGCGTTTAGCCTTAAGCCCCTTTGACGTAAAGGCTTGCGACTATTTCACTCATCACTATTGCACTGACATGACCCCAATCTTTAGCTTTTATGCTGCAATAGTTGTGTGATGGCGATTAGTTTGGCTAAGTTCTGTCGCCTTTCCTCCACGTAAATCGTAGCGGCAGTCCTTTTGAAATGGCGTTAGATAGCGTGCTAGCGAACATCAATTCTTTGGGCGGATTGCTATAAGTTGCGTGTGCTTGGGTAACGGTACGTTTCCTTTTCTTTCTAGATAAAAAATGGCAAAACTTTTCTGAGAATGTCTCGGTCAAAGCGTACGGGGAGACATGACAGTGCATGACAGTGATATGACGGCGGTATGAAGACTGTCTAACGGGGTGGTTGAACCCTGATGAGAATTGCTAAGCTGCAAAAAACTTCAAAGAATACCCGGATTATCATTCACAGTTAATTTACCGGCCCTAGGTTGGCAGGGTTGACTGTGTTAAATTGACCGTACCTTTCCTCACCACAAGAGTTTATGGCGATCAACAAGCGCAGCCTAATTTTGGGCGCGACGGCCCTTTCTAGCATTGCAGTCGTTGTGACCGGTGCAGGAATTCATTTGTCCCAAGGGCAGGCGTTTTTTCGGGAAAGCCCTAAGGAGCTGATTGACGAAGTCTGGCAGCTTATCGATCACGAATATGTGGACGATAGCTTTAATGAGCAGGACTGGGAGGCGGTTCGCAACGATTATCTCAATCGTGATTATTCCACCCAGGAAGATGCTTATGTGGCGATTCGCGAAATGCTGGATACGCTTGAGGATCCCTACACGCGCTTCATGGATCCCCAAGAGTTTCGCAATATGCAGATTGACACTTCGGGTGAGCTAACTGGGGTCGGCATTCAGATTTCCCAAGAGGAAGAAACCGATGACATTGTTGTGGTTTCCCCCATTGAAGACACACCTGCCTTTGAAGCGGGCGTTATGACGGGCGATATTATCCGCTCAATTGACGGTCAAAGTACTTCGGGGATGGACCTAAACGATGCCGTTAATCTTATTCGTGGACCGGTCAACTCTGAAGTCACGCTGACCCTGGAACGTGAGGGTGAAAACTTGGATTTGACCCTGACAAGGGCTCGCATCGAAATTCATCCTGTTCGTTTTTCCTATCAGCCTGAGACGGAGGGTGGGATCGGTTACATCCGCTTGACGCAGTTCAGTGCCAATGCCTCTGCTGAAATGAAGGAGGCGATTGAAGCGCTAGAGGCGCGAGAGGTGGTAGGTTACATTTTGGATCTGCGCTCTAACCCTGGTGGATTGCTGTATTCCAGTATCGATATTGCTCAGATGTGGTTGCCGGATGGCACCATTGTTTCTACCGTGAATCGAGAAGGTACGGTGGATGAAAGTGTCGCGAGCGATCGCGCCCTGAGCGACAAGCCGTTAGTGGTGTTGGTCGATGGCGGCTCCGCGAGTGCCAGTGAAATTTTATCTGGGGCGTTGCAGGACAATGAACGGGCAGCGCTCGTCGGCACGACTACCTTTGGTAAGGGGCTGGTGCAGTCGGTTCGCAGCCTGGCAGACGGCTCCGGTATCGCGGTCACCATTGCCAAGTACTTGACGCCCGATGGGCGCGATATTAATGAGAACGGCATTGAACCGGATTTCGTCGTCGAACTAACCGAAGAAGACCGTGAAGCCCTCAGCAAAGACCGTGACAAGATTGGCACAGAGGACGACCCTCAGTATGCTAAGGGTTTGGAGGTCTTGACGGACATGATTCGAGGTGGGCGTCAGTCTGCCAGCGCAGCAGGCGTCGAATAAGCCAGCGCTGTGGATTGATGTTGTGTGCTGGTTGGCCTATGCGGGATGACACTTGCCCGAGCGAATGAGGCCAACGCGTTTTGCAATCGCATCCCCCTGGCTATCGAATGCGCCCCAAACAACCTGCTTGTCAACCTCAGGCAGGGCATCTAGTTCGGCTGACTTCACAATCTGGCATTGCCCAGTTTGATCTTTAGCGATGTGCCATCTTGTTGAGGGCTCAGAAGGCTTAGCGGATGACATGGTAAATTCCCGACCGGTGAGTGTGTTGTGGGGATGCTCTAAAAATGGAACAGCTCAAGCTAGCGCTGGGACCCTATGAGTTATTTGCTGCCACCATAGGGGGAACGCCCCTGCTACTGGGGTGTTTACTGTTGTACAGCCCGTTAGCGAGTTTACAGGAACTGGTTCCCCTAATACAGGCCTATGCCAATGCTGCGATCGCATTAGTCGTCCTGCTCCTCAGCTACATTCTGGGAACGACGTTTTCAGGGTTGACCTGGCGATATTTCCTCAAGCTATGCGCCCTGTTTCGCCAAGATTACCGCTACTTTGGAAAGCTGCTCATCGAGCGACGGCACACCCAGACCGGCGTTCACCCATCGGACCGCCCCTTTGAGGATCGATTAGTGGCGTTGCTGTTGCAAGAAATCGGCCCAACTCGCAAGCCTTCCTTGCTGGACGCACAGCTCATGGTGTATCTCAGGAGCCATAATCCAGCTTGCCTGATCACCGCTGAATCCTACCAAGCAACCCACATCATGTATCGAAACCTGTCCTTTGGGCTGGTTTGGATGGCTATAATCTGGCTGATTAATCTGTTTCGAGTCCCGGCACTGACCCTAGAGCAGTTTTTGGTTCCCATAGCCGTTCTGGGGCTCGCCTATGCGACCTTTACCCGAGCGGTAACCTTCAAAAGATGGCACAGTCGAGAGATTTTATTGGGTTTTTACTTCACCGCCTATGGACCTCCTGATAGTGATGCATCCCTAGCAAAGGTGGACCGTTGATGGAAACCTTACCTGACGTTGTACTGTATCAGGCAATCATCCTGGGCTGCATTTTGCTATTGCTGTGGAGTCTTGAACTGCTAGACTCGCTGCTGCTGAGGGGAGCATTAAATGCCTTGGGCATTAGGCCCCGCAAGATTAGCGGATTCATCGGTATTGTGTTTGCACCGCTGTTGCACGGCAGCCTTCGGCACTTGGCTGCCAATACCGGACCGTTTGCTGTCCTAGGTTGGCTGCTGCTATTGCGGGGTGTCAATGACTTTTGGTTGGTGACCGCTGTTGTATGGGTGACCAGTGGACTGGGCGCTTGGCTATTTGGTGGTCCTAGGACAAACCATCTGGGCATTAGCGGCGTTGTCTTTGGTTACTTTAGCTTTTTGCTGTGTATTGGCTATTTTGAGCGCAGTCCTTTGGCAATCGGGGTAGCCGCACTAACCGGCATTCTCTACAGCGGCATGGTCTGGGGCATCTTGCCCATTCGTCGCGGCAAATCTTGGCAGAGCCATCTGTTTGGCATGGTTGGTGGCGGGCTGGCGGCCTGGCGCTTAGCAGAGCTACAGCAGATGCTAGGGTAAGGATTCTGAACTTAATGTCTGGACTAGTATCTATAACAGCCGCAAACTATAGCGCTGGTCACTTTGTTTATACCTCCGAGTAAGGCGATCCCTTCAGCACAGAGCGCTCTGTGACTCGCATCTGGTCCAACTTTTGTACGGATTGCTATGGGTAGACGTATCAGTCACCTATCAGTCACCTAGCAGCCATCTTTTTACCCTCCCGCCTCTAGAACTCGACGAACGTATACTCGTCAAAGGGTGGTAGACCGATGCGATTGTATCGACTCAGCGAAGGTGAAACTAGGGTATTGATGCTAGTTTCGGGTCAACCACTTTTGGCCATTGAGTCGCTGAATAGTGTAAAGCACCATTAGATCCAACGTGATGCGGCGCTCGTCACCCATAAATTGCTCAATGGTGCTGGGCTTCGCACCGCCATCTGAATAGCTAAAAACCTTTTGGCCTGTGATGTCTTCTTCTAGAAAGCCAATGTTGAACTGGCGCTGACCATTTTCCCAATGGCCAATCACCTGCCAGCAGGGCACACTACTGGGGGCGCCGACAACTTCCAGGGGTTTTTGCTCAAAACTCAGGCTAATATCCTCAAGCCCTTCGTCCTTGAGAGCAGACTCAGCTCCAGGCATAAAATGCTGCTGAATGAATTCATCAAAGGGCTTGTCTTCAAGCTTAGGTGGCTTTGCCTTTTTGGCCTTAGCAGCAGGCTTGGCAGGTGCATCTGTTGCTTTTGTTTCGTCAGGCTTGGAGGGGGTCGCGTCTGCCATACTGCTCAGTTAAACAACGGGATTAGCGGATAAGTGAACTCAAGTCGTCGGGAATAAACCAAAGACCCAGCTAAATTACCGCTGCCACAGACGTTGGCAATGGCAGTCGGCTCTAGTCTCAAGCAGGCGTGGGGCCTCTTCAAACCCATGGGATCTCTTTAAGCCCGTTAGCCGAGACTATACACATAGTAAAGGCAAATGTGGTCGTGGGGGACTAGGCCGGCTGTAGAACTTCTGCGGCATTCTGGCGATACCACTCGATCGTACGCTTGAGACCTTCTTCGAAGGAAACCTCCGCTTCAAAGCCAAATTCAGATTTTGCACGGGCTGTATCTAGGCAGCGGCGGGGCTGACCGTTGGGCTGGTCGGTTTGCCAGACGACTTCGCCTTTGAAGCCCATCAAGTCGCAGATTAGGTTGACCAGATCGCGGATGGAAATTTCGGAGCCTGTACCTAGGTTGACCGGTGCTGAGCTGCTGTAGGATTGCGTGGCCATGACAATACCCCGGGCGGCATCCTCAGAGTAGAGGAATTCGCGCGTCGGACTGCCGTCGCCCCAAGCCGGTAAGGTTTTATCACCGCGCACTTGGGCTTCATAAACCTTACGAATCAACGCCGGAATCACATGGGAGCTGCTGGGATCAAAGTTGTCTTCTGGACCGTAGAGGTTAACGGGTAAAAGGTACACGCCATCAAAGCCATACTGCTGGCGGTAGGCGTCGAGCTGTACGAGCAGGGCTTTCTTCGCTACACCATAGGGCGCATTGGTTTCCTCGGGATAGCCATTCCACAGGTCGTCTTCTTTGAAGGGTACGGGGGTAAATTTGGGATAGGCGCAAATCGTGCCAACACAGACAAATTTCTGCACGCCTTGTTCGTAGGCTGCATGGATGAGCTGCGTCCCCATCATTAGATTGTCGTAAAACAGCTCGGCGGGCTTTTCTCGATTCAGGCCAATACCACCGACGTGGGCGGCGAGGTGGATAACGATATCTTGGCCAGTGGCGGCTCGCTGGCAGGCACTCATCTGGCGTAGGTCGAAATCACGCGATCGGGGCACCGTGATTTTATCTAAGGAAGCACCAGCCTGTTGCAGTTGGTTGATAACCTGTTTGCCCAGGAAGCCGGCCCCTCCAGTCACCAGGATGCGCTTATCTGCGAGGTTGAGCGTATTCATAGGGTGTAACTGATAATTTTTCAGGGATAGTTTTTCAGACGTAAAACATAATCTACGCCCTGACAAGCCGCACCATTGACAGTAAGGCATGACGGGGCTTGCGGTTGTTGTATGGTCTGGGGCCAGTTAGTGAAGCAACTCGGTTAGAAGCTATAGATATCAACCCCGACCAATCAGTGTCTGTAGGAGAATACGAGCACGTGAGTTACAGGTCAGGACTCTTCAGTCCATTGGGGAGCAGATTCAAATAATTATGAAATACTGATTAACCCTAGGCACCTAGCCGGTAGGTTATTTTGCCGATGGGCAAAAATTTACTGGCTGGGTGCCTAAGATAGCGCGTCACTATGGCATTGCACCAGCCATGGCCTTGCGAATCGTGGCAATATCGGGGCCATTGCCATTGGCGTTAATCGGGGCATGGCCGATGGCTTCCAGGTCGGCATCTACCATGAGTTTGACCAGTTCTTCGAAGGTGACGGAAGGCTCCCAGCCAAGTTTGGCTTTGGCCTTGGCGGGGTCACCGATGAGCAGATCAACCTCAGCAGGACGCAAGTAGCGCGCATCGAACTTAACGTAGTCATTCCAGTCCAGGTTGACGTAGCCAAAGGCAATGTCAAGGAACTCGCGGATGGAATGGGTTTCGCCCGTGGCAATCACGTAGTCGCCCGGCTCCTCCTGTTGGAGCATCAGCCACATCGCACGGACGTAGTCTTTGGCGTATCCCCAATCTCGCTTGGCATCGAGGTTACCCATAAAGATCTCCTTTTGCTGGCCAGCAACGATGCGAGCGACTGCTCGGGTGATCTTGCGGGTTACAAAGGTCTCACCACGGCGGGGGGACTCATGATTGAACAGAATGCCGTTGGTGGCAAACATGTCGTAGGATTCCCGGTAGTTGATGGTCTGCCAGTGGGCGTAGACCTTGGCACAGGAGTAGGGGCTCCGAGGATAGAACGGGGTTTCTTCGCTCTGGGGAACAGCCTGGACCTTGCCGTACATTTCAGAGGAACCCGCCTGATAAAAGCGGACCTGGTTGCCAGTGCGCTGCTGGTAGTCGCGAATCGCTTCGAGTAGGCGCAAAGCACCCATGGCAACTGTATCGACCGTGTACTCAGGGGAGTCGAAGCTGACCCGAACATGGGATTGGGCACCCAAGTTGTACACTTCGTGAGGTTCAACCTGTTCTAAAATGCGGCGCAGCATGGTGCCGTCGTTCAGGTCGCCGTAGTGCAAAAATAAGCGTGCGCCTTCTTTGTGGGGATCGACGTAGATATGGTCGATGCGGTCAGTGTTAAAGGTGGAGGTGCGGCGGATGATACCGTGAACTTCGTACCCTTTTTCGAGCAGGAGCTCTGCTAAGTAGGAGCCGTCCTGTCCAGTAATGCCCGTAATCAGGGCGCGTTTAGTTTGGGTCATCTTCTAAGCTTCCTTACAAAAAGACGTAGCTGAGTGAGTTGGTGTGCTCGCGACGTTCTGCCGTTTTTAACGTGCCCAAAATCAACCGCTGTTAAGAGTCAGTCTGAAATCCGCTGTAATCCTGATCTGAGGGTTATGCCTACCAGATTGAGGTTTAGCTGGAAATATTGCCATGGCCATTATGGGCCAGTTTTACTAGTTTGATCAGCGTGCGTCGTAATGCTGGCATTGCAACGCACGCTCTAAATAGTTATCTCTAGGGTTTTCATAAAACGCGGTGACTGGGATCTGTTAACACTACAGACGCCTTTGCTCAAGGTACCCTGGCAGTTGGGCAGAGTGCATCAAGAAATTATGATGCATTGACGAAAACTCGGTGAGGTTTGCCAGCGGTCAGTCAAGTGCTCAGCTCTGTCAAATGCTCAGTTCTGTTACTTGAGCTTCGGTACTGGGGCTTAGGCCCGGCGATCGCGCTCAATGTCATAGATGGCTTTTTCCCACCACCATTGCTCAGAGCGTTCTGGATGTTGCGATCGCACCCGCCCCACCAATCGCTCGGCCACCGATAGATTACCGCCGGTTAGGCGCAGTAGCTGCTGTCGAGTGGCTCGGTTGACCCGGCCTGACGCTAGGCGTTTGGTACTGCCCCGGCCTGTGGGCCAGTGAATCGGTAGACGATAGACAGTTGTCCAGCAAAAGACAGCAACCACAAGCACAATCGCTAAGATGACGGGGAATCCCATAGGGCTTTTGGAAATGAATCGCAGCCAATCTATTCTAGAGTTTTGGTTTGGTGATCCAGCACAGCCTGAGAGTGAATACGGTCACTTTCGAAAGATTTGGTTCAAAAAAAGTCCGACGTTTGACCAGCAAATCCGGCAGCATTTTCTAGCAGATTATGAGCGGGCGGTAGCAGGGGCGTATGACGACTGGGTCACTACGCCCCGGTCAACCCTGGCGTTGGTGATCGTCTTGGATCAGTTTGCCCGTAATCTATTTCGGGGGTCGCCCCAAAGCTTTGCTGCGGATTCACAGGCCCGATCGGTGGCTGAAGTTGCGATCACAAGGGGCGATGGCGCGGTACTGCTACCGGTGGAGCGGTTTTTCCTATATCTCCCGTTTGAGCACAGCGAGGACCTCGCCGACCAGCATCGCAGCGTTCAACTGTTTGAGGCGTTAGTGGCCGTAGCTCCAGAGCTACAGCACGGGTTGGATTATGCTTACCGTCACCGCGACGTCATTGAGAAGTTTGGTCGATTTCCCCACCGCAATGCGGTGCTGGGACGCATCAGTACCGCTGCTGAACAGGCGTTTTTGCAGCAGCCAGGGGCAAGATTTTAGCGTCAAATTCCTGGCCAGTGGGGTTGCGTAGCCCCGCCCTTAAAATTTATCTGTAAATTTTTTGATGAAAATTGGCAAAACGGGGTACAACTATTCTGAACTTTGGTTTAGGGCTTTGCCATCTGGCAGTGCTGTTCTCTCTGCGATGCTGATACGGCGGTGCAGAGCGTGATTTTTCTGGCATCTTTGGATGGCCCCGCGACGGCTCATTACCCCCGTTGGCGCGCCCCCATAGACAATGCTGGAGTACTGTCAGGCTGGTTTGCTGCTCGGTCTGAGTGTTCTAAAGTCTGGATTGACTTTAAGAGTCTGCGTTGATTTTAGATGTTGCTAACATCGGCATGACCGAGCGTCGAGCGAGTCTTAACCCAGGCCATAGCAAGCCGCGATCAGGTTGAGCCGGACTGCGAGTCACGGAGCGCTTTGTGCTCCAGGCCATCGCCCCACTCGGAGGCTCAAGCAAAGTGACCCAAGCGATACTCTGACCCTAGACGACTGCTAAGACGTTACAGAACCCTGGATTTATGAACCCCTCCTATCCGTCTGACTCGGCTAACACCTCACTCAACGCTGATGCAAAGGCGACCTATGCACCTTCGGTGCCACTGTCGGTGTATCGAGAGCTGGCGACTGAGCTGCAGGCAACTAAAGCGATGGTGGATTCGCTAGGGACGCAGAATCAGCATCTGGCCAAGCAAAACCAGCTTTTGCGTCAGGAGATTCATCGGGTGGTTCAGTCGACGCTACAGCTAGGGCAATATGCTGGCGTTGCCCATCCGACAGATGGATTGACACCCCCCGAACCCATGGCGGTGCAGCCTACTCCACCCCGACCTCAACCCGCTTCCCCTGGACCTAAGGCCGTGCCAGGGAGGAATATCACGGCGAGTACCTCGGGGTCCCATAACCCGATGGCCCTCGTCCCCAAATTTTTTACAGAAGAATCAGGCGAACGCAAGCGGTTTGAGACGGAATCCGGGCGCACCCGCGAAATGAGTGGTCTGTGGCTGGTGCTATCTATCACCGTGATTATTTTGACGGCGTTTGGCGCGGGATTTTTAATTATGCGTCCGCTGCTGAGTGACCGTTAGGCGGGCTCATTAGATTTTTAGGTGAACTTAACCCCTCTGCCAGGCGTGCTGTCAGCTGGTTGGGGGGAGAACTTTTTCGGTGCTGCTTAAACGGTAGTGAATAATACGGTATCCTCTGCCTGTAGACAGTTACACAAGGGATGGCCTGGTCGTCTAACGATTATTATTGCCCCAACAGACACCAGGTTCGCTGGAGTATAAGGAGTCTCAGACCCGTATGAAGAAGATAGAAGCTATTATTCGCCCCTTCAAACTCGACGAGGTCAAAATTGCGTTAGTTAACGCTGGCATCGTGGGTATGACCGTCTCAGAAGTGCGTGGTTTTGGGCGTCAGAAGGGACAAACGGAACGCTATCGCGGGTCAGAATACACCGTTGAGTTTTTGCAAAAGCTCAAGGTCGAGATTGTGGTGGAGGATGCCCAAGTCGATATGGTGGTGGATAAGGTCTTGGGTGCGGCCCGGACGGGTGAAATCGGAGACGGTAAGATTTTTGTCAGTCCGGTAGATGAAATCGTGCGCATCCGGACAGGTGAGAAAAATCTAGAAGCGGTTTAGTGGCAGAATTGACCCGCTGCTCCTAAGGTGACACGTTCTGACGATGACTCGCCCCGACGATGACCTGGCAACGCTGCTGCAGGGCTATGCCCGATTTGGGGTCGAACTAGGCTTGGAGCGCATGACTGCGCTGCTGGCAGGGTTAGGCAATCCTCATCAGCGTGTGCCAGTCGTCCACGTTGCTGGGACCAATGGTAAGGGGTCGGTCTGTGCCTATCTGTCGGCGGTACTGACCGCGGCTGGGTATCGAGTCGGGCGCTATACATCGCCCCATCTGGTGCGTTGGACAGAGCGAATCTGCCTGAACGAGCGTCCCATTGCGGCGGTGGCTTTGCGATCACACCTCCAGCGGGTCCATGGTATTGCCCAGACGCTAGATCCGATTCCGACTCAGTTCGAGGTTTTTACGGCTGCAGCTTTCAGCTACTTTGCTGACCAGGCGGTGGATGTTGCGGTTTTAGAAGTAGGCTTGGGCGGGCGGTTAGATGCCACCAATGTCTGCCGCGATCCGCTGGTCAGTGTGATTGTGTCCATTGGCCGAGATCACTGGCAGCGATTGGGACCGACCCTAGCGGATATCGCGGCAGAAAAAGCTGGCATTCTTAAGGTGGGACGACCTGCGGTCGTGGGGCCGCTGCCTGCCCCGGCGGATGCGGTCGTGCGGGGCAAAGTTGAGGCCCTGAACTGCCCCACGACGTGGGTGGTGCCTGCCGTTCAGGTCGATGATGAATTGGTCTATGGTTCGGTGCAATACCCTCAGGTGCTGCTGGGGGCGCATCAGCGGGTGAATTCGGCAGTTGCGATCGCAACCCTGCTTTCCCTCCAACAGCAAGGCTGGTCTATCCCAGCGGCGGCTATTCGGCAGGGCATGGCCCAGGTCCGCTGGCCTGGGCGACTACAGTGGGTCACCTGGCAACATCATCGGCTGCTGATCGACGGTGCTCACAATGCCCCATCAGCCCAGGCGCTACGAGACTTTGTCGATGTCGAGTTGATGGGCCCAACTCGTTCTTCTGTGGCTTGGATTATGGGCATGCTGTCCACCAAAGACCATGACGCGATTTTTAGGGCTTTGCTCAGACCCGGCGATACCCTCAGCCTGGTGCCGGTCCCGGGGCATGGCACAGCATCCCCCCAAGAACTCGCTGAGCTAGCCCAAAAGCTTTGCCCCCAACTTGCGGCCGTGACTGTCCACGACGCCTTGATCGGGGGACTCGCCCAGGCAACCACCACGGACGGCATCCCGATTCTCTGTGGTTCGCTATACCTACTCGGGCACTTTCTGGAGTCCCATAAAGATGCCCCTTGCCCCTAGCGCCTAGCGACTGTTCCACTCATCTGCGGCATCAGCCACTGCTGCGTCCACGGTCTTATCGCCTAACATCGCAGCTTGCAGGTTATCGTAGAGAATTTTTTGCAACGTCTTGACATCTTCCATCGCGGGAATCAGAACCTGAGCATCGGCCAATTGAGTGGCGCTGATAACCCGGGCTTGTTCGACGGCGCTGGCATTGTCTGGCAGCTCTGTTAGTTCGCTACCGTCTGCTGCGCCTGCAGTCGAGGGCAAAACATTGGCGGCCTTTGCGAAGGAAATCTGGTTTTCGTTATTGGTGACATACAGGGCAAACTTGAGCGCTGCTTCTGGCACATCGGTGGATTTCGGAATCACCAGATTCATGGCTGCGACATTCTGAAGACCAGTGTCACCTGTAATTTGCGGGGCACTGGCGGTCACTTCCGCAATGGTGGGGGCATTCGTGGCGATCGTGTCTAAGAATTCAGCACTAGAGGCCAAGATGGCGACCTCCCCGGCCTGGTAAAGCTCGATGGCCCGACGATGTCCCTGGGTTAGCACCTCACGGGGCAAAAGCTCGTTCTGATACATGTCCGTCCAATACTGAAAGACGGCTTTACCGGCTGGGGTATTGAAAGCGGCATTGCCGTCTTCGTCTACCAGTTCTACGCCCATCTGCACGAAGGACTGCATCACATCGGCTGCGTCCTCAGGGACAAAGCTAATAAAAAAGGCATATTTACCAGTTTCATCTTTGATTTTTTGGGCGACGTCAGCCAGCTCCGCATAGGTTGTCGGTGGTGCTGTTACCCCTGCCTGCGCAAACAGATCCTCGTTGTAGAGCGTGACCCGTGTCGTCAGATACCAGGGAAAGCCAAAGCTTTCTCCATTTAGGGTTGTCGCATCCCAAATTTTGGGTAAATAAGTGGACCTCTCCTCGCTAGAAACTTTATCGTCTAGGGTCATCCAGGCATTGCGACTGGCGAGCTGTGAGGCAAAGTCTGGGTTTAAATTGACAACATCAGGGGCCGTGCCTGCTGAAACCGCCGTCAGGATTTTGCTTTGCATATCGGCCCAAGGGACATCCACCCAGCGCACGGTGATATCTGGATTTTCTGCTTCGAAGTCGTCGATCAGCGTGTTGAAGTAATCGGTGAATTTCGGCTGGAGCTGCATGGTCCAGAACTCTACTTCCTGGGCCCCATCACCGCCAGCATCGGTGGTGGGTTGGGTACAGCTCACCGCCCAGCTCAAAAATAGCCCGACTAGGGCCAGTCCGAGAAAACGACGCCAGCTTCTAAAACCCTTCATACGCGCTTTTTAATTCCTGTGAAATTGCATTTGTCCAGTGCTCAAACAGGCTAAATCCTTCAGTGCATGGTGTTTTGAACCGACATTGAAAACCTGTTTAAGCCCCATTCTCGGCGATATAGCTAGCGCCACATCGGTGATTAGGGCACCGAGTACAGCTACCTTGCTGGACACAGCGCCTAATAGCATCGCAGCCGAACTGGCGGC
>JBCBOC010000623.1:0-3090 GCA_039821475.1 Cyanobacteria bacterium J06632_22
CCGGTCGATCTCTACTTTCCTCGTGACTTAGCGGCAGGCCCGATACCCGTGATGGTCTTTTCCCACGGCTATGGCGATACCCGCACCAATCCTGGCTTTGTGGCACTGGCCCGCAGCCTCGCTGCCCATGGCTTTCTGGTCGCCCTGCCAGAGCATATTGGTAGCAACACGGCCTATCAGGAAGATCTGGCTCTGGGGCTCGTCGACGAATCGTTTCAGGCCACGGCCTTTATCAACCGTCCCCTCGACATTAGCATTCTCTTAGACACCTTAGAGCAGCACAACGCCGCTGACTTTCAAGGACGACTCCAGCTGGAGCGGGTGGGGCTACTCGGTCATTCCTTTGGCGGCTACACCGCCTTTGCTACCGCTGGGGCCACTGTCGATCTAGTGCATTTACAAGAACAGTGTGTGCTGGATGATGAGATTACGCCTGAAGAAATCAATCTTGCCCTGTTGCTACAGTGTCGGGTGCTGGAACTGTCTGATGATCCGGCTATGCTCCAAATGCTAACCGATGGCAGTTTGGCCGATGATCGGGTGGGGCTGGTGATGGTGATGGCTCCTGTCACCAACCTATTCGGAGAATCGGGCATGGCCCGCTTACAGATGCCGGTGGTGATTATGGGGGGAGCCTACGATATTGCCGCACCGGTTGTTCCCGAGCAGCTGAATGCCTTTCGCGGGCTTACTACGGACGCTAAATACTTTTACCTGGCCGAAAATACCTCCCATACACCTGAGTTGACGGGAACTGTGCTCCGGTTGCTTCATCCCGGTAATGACGCTGCCAGAAGCTCTGAGGAGTCTAGCCAGTGGCTCCAGGGGATTGCTCACACTCTAATGATTGCCCATGGCAAAACTCATTTATTGGGGGAGGATAGCTATCTGCCTTACCTGCGGTCGGCCTATGTTGGAACGGTCAGTGTCGAGCCCGCGCGCGTTCATTTGATCCGGGCATTGCCGCCAGAAGATCTAGAGAGTCTAGAGGAATAAATCTTGACCACGTCTAGACCTGGGACTTTCCCTAGGAGAAGCTACGGGTTTTAATCTATAGCAAGTCTCAATTGCATTGAGACTTGCGCCTCGCTTGAGCTGCTGTTCTGCCTGGGTTTTTGTCGGATTAGAATGAGTCAAGTCAAGCGAGAAACGCTATAGATAGGGTTGAACCCTGTCCGTGACTACGAGTGAATGAAACATCACAATACCCATCGTAAATATCAACAGTTGTTGATTGTGCTGGGCATCACGTTTGTGGCAGCCCCCTTTTCTCGCCGTGGGCTGGGCAATATTGTGTTGATCGCGCTGCTGTTTTATTCGCTGGTGGTGATTGTTAAAAACTTGAGTTTGCCTCGGCGAGTGCTGACGATCTATGGTGCGATCGCAATTCTTACTTTTGTGTTAGAGATCCTGGCTAACATCGTCTGGTTACCGGAGTTTAACCGTACTATGAGTCTTGTTTCCCAGGCTGTGTTTGCGCTGTATTTATCGGGGGCTGCCTACTGGATTGGTATAGACATTTTCACGACCTCAAGGGTAACTCTCGACACTGTTCGTGGCGGCATTAGCATTTATATGTTGATTGGCTTTGTTTGGGCGCTGTTGTACGGCATTATTAATACACTGGATGCCAATGCGTTTTCTCAACCGCTGTTGCAGCGTGATTCTTATCTACGGGCAATTCACTTTAGCTTCACCACTCTGACCACTGTGGGCTATGGCGATATTGTCCCCCTAAGTGAGGTGGCTCAGGTGCTGACGAATCTTGAGGCCATTGTGGGGCAAATGTACTCCACTGTGCTGATTGCAATTTTAGTCGGGAGCTACCTGTCACAGCGACCTCACTAACGAGCAACCGTACCCGACTTAAAACCTACAGCTTTTCTTTGGAGAAAGACCAGTTCTGGGAGTGCCTGAGTCAACGTTAATGTTCTCTTGATGATTAATTTTTGTGGGGTCCTGAACTTGATATCACTTGACCGATCTGGCACCATAACCAACATATCAGCCGAAGGGTTGGTCGGCCCATGCGGTTGCGTCGCAGAGTGACCATGTCCAGGGCTTCAGCACCCAGAGCTGACCCCAACAATGTGACCAATGTCCTATTGACAAAGTCACATTGATCATAATCAACTTAGGTCAAGCCAGCGCCAAGCCTTTCCGCTAAATTTTTGTTACTGTTATAAAACCTATGGACTCCGATGGTTTGACTCCCCAACCGCCGCTGGAGCAACAACTTGATATCCCCACAAGCGAGGGTGTCGAGGCTGCTGCTGTTGTGCCGCTCTCTCCCGCAGGGCGCTTTGAATCTGCCTGGCCCGGCTGGCGTCGTAACAACAAACCTCTCTGGCCCGCAATCGCCTTAGCAATGTTAGTGATTGCTGGATTTGTAGGGTTACGCGTGTACAAGGCCGTGACCTCCGCATCCAACGATGATTCGACGACAACGACACTAGACGCGGCCCGACTGCCCGTCCGAACGGTAACAGCAGAAACCGGTTTGGCTCAGGGTTGGGTGTTTGACGAGGGCTCTGTGTGGCCAGTGCGTCGGCGCGTCTTGAACTTTCAAGCCAATGGCGATATCACCTTTGTCGCCAAGATCAACGGCGTAGAGCTGCGAGAAGGCGATTTTGTTAGTCAAGGGCAGTTACTGGCAACTATTGATTCCCGGCGGCAGCAGTCTAGTATTGTCACGGCCCAGGCAGATATTCAGGTGTCACAAAGCCAGCGCAGTCAGGCTGAGGCGAGCCTACAGCAGGCTGAGGCTAACCTGCAGCGGGCTGAGTCAGATCTGGCCTTGGCCCGCACCGAGCTGCGACGTAACGAGTCATTGTTTAGCCAAGGTGCTGTTTCTGAGAGTACCCGAGACAGCTACGAAAATCAGGTGCAGCAGGCCGAGGCTGCGCTCTTGACGGCTCAGCAAGATGTCTTTTCTGCTGAACAAGGAATTCAATCTGCCGATGCCTCCATCGGGTCCTCCCAGGCACGGCTAGCCCAAACCGCTGTCGATTTAGAAGATACCCAGCTGGTGTCTCCCATTGATGGTGTGGTGGCTTACATCAACATTCGAGAAGGAGAGTATTGGAGCAG
>JBCBOC010000735.1:0-2454 GCA_039821475.1 Cyanobacteria bacterium J06632_22
ACTGGCCAGCACTGCCCCTTGTACCTGTTCACCCGCTTGCTCTAGGGCAATTTTCACCGCGCCAACCCGGTTCATTTGCCCCGCCCCAACGCCAAGGGTGGCAAGGTTTTTGCTGATGACGATGGCGTTAGATTTTACATGTTTGACTACGCGCCAAGCGAAGAGCATCTCCGCGAGTTCTGCTGCATTTGGAGCCTGCCCCACAATCTTCCAATCTTCAGGGGTGACCATAGCGTCGTCCGCCGCCTGAACCAGGAAACCACCTGCTAAGGAGCGCACTGTTTGAGCCGGGCCAGCACTCAGGTCGGGCAGCACCAGCACCCGCAGGTTCTTTTTCTTCGTCAGCACCGCTCGCGCTGCATCGTCACAGGCAGGGGCGATCACGCATTCCAAGAAAGTCTTGGTCAGGGCTGTAGCCGTGGCTTCGTCGATGGACTGGTTTAGCGCGACGATGCCACCAAAGGCGGAAACATTATCGGCTTCAAAGGCTTGGTGGTAGGCGTCGGCTAAGGTGTCGGCCAGGGCGACGCCGCAGGGATTGGTGTGCTTTAGCACGGCGGCAGCGGGTCCCTGTTCGGCGGGGAACTCGGCAATCACGCGGCGGGCGGCTTCTAGGTCTACCAGATTGTTGTAGCTGAGGGCCTTACCCTGGAGTTGGTCGGCAGCGGCCCAGCCTTTGGCTGTCCCCGTTTGGTACCAGACGGCGGGCTGGTGGGGGTTTTCGCCATAGCGTAGGGTCTGGATGGGGGTACCGGCTAGGGCGAAGGGTTGGGCTTCCGATTCTTCGGTGTTGGACTGTTGGGTGAGGTAAGTGGCAATGGCACAGTCATACATGGCGGTGTGCCAAAAGGCCTGCTGGGCGCAGCTTGCTCGGAAGGCCTGGGAGGGTGTGCCCTGATGGGCCGTCATCTCTTCTATGTACCCAGCGTACTGGTCGGGGCTGCACAGCACTGTTAGATAAGCGTGGTTTTTGGCTGATGCTCGAATCAGGGTGGGGCCACCGATGTCGATCTGCTCGATGGCATCCGGCAAGGTCACATCGGGCTGGGCAATCGTTTGCTCGAAGGGATACAGGTTAACCACCACCAGATCAAAGGGGCGAATGTTGTTGTCGGCAAGTTCTTGCTGGTCTGCCGCTAAGTCCTGACGGGCCAAAATGCCACCGTGGATGCGGGGGTGTAGCGTCTTAACGCGCCCACCCAAAATCTCGGGCGATCCGGTGTAGTCTGAGACTTTGGTCACCGGCAGTCCTGCCGCCGCTAAAATTTTTGCCGTACCACCGCTACTGATAATTTCAAAATCAAACTCTGAAACCAGGGTTTTGGCCAGCTCTACCAGGCCAGTTTTATCGGAGGTGCTCAGTAGGGCAAGGCGGGTCATGGGGGGCTTCCAACTCATTCACAGATTTACCAGGATATATGACCCCAGACCCGATTAAACCCTCGATTGAACTCAATATTCTCGAAGTGCCGGCAGCGGAACCGGCGGCACAGGTTTTGGTGCTGATGCATGGTTGGGGGGCGAATGCCCAGGATGTGGCGGGGCTAGCGGACTATTTACCGTTGCCCAAGACCCATATGTTTTTTCCCAACGGGCCATTTGCTCACCCCATGAACCCCGTGGGGCGCATGTGGTACGGCTTTCCACCCAGCTACGACTTTCGCTCGCCACCAATTTTCGAAGGACAGGCTGACTTACAGCAGAGTCGTCAGCTACTGCTGGACTGGCTGGAGAACTTGCCAGCGCAGACAGGCATCCCACTGGAGAAGACGATTTTGGGTGGCTTCTCTCAAGGGGGGGCGATGGCCTTAGACATTGGGCCACGTCTGCCGCTGGCGGGGATGATGATACTGAGTGGATATGTTCACCTGAAAAGGCTGCAAAATGCCGTGACCCAACGGCCTGTATTAGTGGTTCACGGGCGACAAGATACAGTGGTCCCGCTGGTGTTGGCCCAATCCACGCGATCTCAGCTCGAAACCCAAGGGCTTTCCGTGGATTATCAAGAATTTGATATGGGTCATGAAATTTCGTTACCCGCCTTACAGAAGGTTGGGGGTTTTTGTCAAGCGCAGAGGTAATATCAAGGTAGGAATGATGAACGATTAGGGCATCATCTTGGGCTACTGAGTTATTTCAGAGGGGAGCGTACGTCGTGGCAACATTACAGGTTTCGGGTCAAGATTTAGCCAACACGGATGTAGAAAATATCACCGCACAAGAGGTGGAGACCCTGGCTAAGCGGCTAGAGCAGGATGCCTATGATTCGCCGTTTGCAAGCTTAAAGGATTGGCATTTGCTACGGTCAATTGCGTTTCAGCGACCTGAGTTGGTGCAGGAGTATTTGCATTTGTTAGATATTGAGCCATTTGATGAGGCTTAAATATAGCCATCGCCACAAACGTTTGTGCGCAACGGCGGGCCACTTGGCTCCAGCACTCAGCACTTGAATGG